>MFFN01000006.1:0-275000 GCA_001777915.1 Candidatus Edwardsbacteria bacterium RifOxyA12_full_54_48
ATCAGCCAACCTTGGGTTGACCAAATTTCAACAACTTGCTCCTACCCCTGACATTTTCACTTGCCTGTTACCCTGACATATTGACTAAGCAACGACAGCAAAGAAAATTACATAATATAAGCCCCGCAGTTGCGGGGCTTTATATTTGATGAGTATTTGAAAGGGCTCTTACCATTTTCTGGCATATTTATTTCTTATTGACATGTAAGAAGTATGGCATTATAATAATAATTGAGCATATCTTGGCAAATCATGATCGTCAACTAAAATCAAACCAATTAAAAGGAGGGGATGATGCTAAACAGAACTGTTCTGCTAATGCTTGCCCTGCTATCTACCGTTAGTTTGGGCTTGGCAACCCAGAACTTCGAGAGCAATTCTTTGACGCTAAAAGGTAAGGATTTAGTTAAGGGAAACTACCAGGGGGAGCAAACCGCTGCAACCGATGCCAAAGATGAAATATCTTTTGCGCCGAAAACGGCAGTAAAAGCCAAAAGTTCGGGAGGACCTGATGCCTACGGATATATCTGGACTGATTCTGACGAGGCAGGCGGACCGACCTATAGCTGGATTGACATCACCGGCACTGGCACTCCGCTGAGTATTTTAGATGACGGAGAGGCGAATATCACCATACCTTTCTCTTTCCAGTTCTACGGCATATCGTCCGCAGATCTGCGCGTCGGCAATAACGGCGGCATTATTTTCACCACCACCATCGGCGATGTCTTCGCCGGCAACACTGCCTTGCCAGCCACATCATGGACCATGGGGATAATGGCCTTCTGGGACGACATTGACGATGAGACCGGCAATGTCTACTGGGAGGTGCAGGGCATTGCCCCCAACCGCCAGCTGATAATCGAGTGGTACGACCGACCGCATTACAGCAACACCGGATCGGCCACTTTTGAGATGATCCTGTCCGAGGGATCGAACGCCATCGTTTTCCAGTATGCCGATCTGGACTTTGGCAACGCATTATATGACAACGGCCTTTCGGCCACCGTCGGCATCCAGGGAAGCAGCACTGCCGGCGACAGCCTGTATCTGTTGTACAGTTTCAACACGGCCTCGCTGCACGATAACCTGGCCATTCGCTTCTCTGATTATATCCCAGCCACCCACGACCTTGCCGTAGCCAGCATTGATACACCGACTACCATAATGCCACCCTCGGAGGGATTTACCCCCGTTGCCACCGTAAAGAACCTAGGACTGAGCCCGGAGAGCGACTTCCAAGTGTTCTTCCAGATCAATGACAGTATGGGCTCCCAGCTTTACCTGGATTCGGCACAAATAACCAGCCCGGACAGTATTTTATGCGATTCCTTGCGGCAATTCACCTTTAGCGCTTTCGACCCGAATGCATTTACCCGCTACACTGCAATTGCCTGGACCGGACTGGCCGACTCTATACCATCCAACGATACCCTGAGCAAGGCCTTCCGCACCTGGGATTTGAATGTAGGAGCAACCGGTATCCTGGCTCCGGCGGTTAAAGTTAACCCCGAATCTACTGCGGTCCCGACGGCCACATTCCACAACTTTGCCACCCAGACGGCAGACTTCCAGGCCCATTTTGAGATCCGTGACAGCGCCAGCATGGTTTACGGACAGTCGCTGGCCATTACCGGACTGCCACCCGGGGGGGACACTACCATAGTCTTTCCGGACTGGGCGGCTCCGCACGCCCTGGGAAACTATAGCGCTTCTGCCTATACCGTGATGCCTCACGACCTCAATCCGAGCAACGATACGCTGACTGAAAGCTTCATCGTCGGATACCATCAATTTGGGGATATCGATACCACCATCACTATAGGCACCCTGGCTAGCTACGCTCTGACCGGCATTACCTTCTGCCAGGCGGACAGTAATTTCTATTTTGTGAGCATGGCCGACGATTGTGTCTATCGCCTCGATCCCGATACCTGGGCAACCACCCTGGCCTTCCCGGTCGACAACAGCGCCGGCGAGATCCCCTGGGGCATCTCCTGGGACGGCACCAATTTCTGGGTAGGCCAGATCGAGAACAGCATGATCTATGCTTATAACAAGCAATACACCTTTGCCGGGACCTACACCGGACTTTACTGCGACATTACCGGCATCGGCGGCAGCGGCTGGATGGCAGGCATGGATTTCGACGGCGTCCACACCTGGCAGGTGGCGGTAGGCGGAGATAACATGATCTATAGGCTGGATCTGCCGAACGGGGCAGTCATCGATACCATCAACTCCGTGCCCTGGGTTACCTCGCAACGGGGTTGTAGCTGGATACCATACACCAGCCAGTTCTTGTCCGGCGGTTGGAATACTAACCTGCTTTACAAGCTCGACTCCCTGGGTAATCAGTTAGACTCAGCCGTCATGGCCTCCATGGCCGACGTTGACATCTACGACCTTATCGCCGAGGGTGAGTATCTCTGGGGATTGGTCACCATCCAGGACGCAGCCAACTCCATCAGAAAGGTTTGGATGGGTTACCTTCGACCGACCGGAGTGAATGGCAACCCCAACGAGCTGAACGAATCGGCAGACTTCTCCCTGCAGCCAGCCTACCCCAACCCACTTCAGGGCAACACCACCATCAGTTTCAGGCTGCCCCGGGCCTCGCTGACCAGCTTGGATATTTACAATATCATGGGGCAGAAAGTGAAGACCCTTGTTGCCGGTAATCTTGAGGCCGGCCGGCACAGTGTCATCTGGAACGGATGTGACAACAGCGGCAGGAAAGTGGCTTCGGGGGTTTTTATTTGCCGTTTGACATCCGGCAGCGGCCAGGCCACCCGCAAGTTGCTGGTCATCAGATAAGCCCTGGTATCAAGGAAACAATAAAGCCCCGCTTTGATGCGGGGCTTTTCATTGGGTGATATTATCGACCGTTTTCCCTCAGCTATGACGGTATTTTATCACCCGGATATCCTCCAGGGTCACCAGTCCCTCGGTTACGTTCTGGTCGATGAAAGGCATCAGCCGGTCGATATTCTCCTTGGTATCCACCACCTCGATGACCACCGGCAGATCCTCCGACAGGTTCAATAATTTGGCGCTGTGAAGCCGGCTGTCGGCCCCGAATCCCAGGATGCCCCTAAGGACCGTGGCCCCGGCCAGGTTCAATTCGCGGGCCTTGAGCACTATCTGCTCGTACAAAGGCTTGCCGTTATGCTTGTCGTTTTCGCCGATAAAGACCCTTAACAGCACCGCCTGCTCCGGAAGTTTCATCCGCCAATCCTCCCTGTTCGCTAACAATTATAAACATCTGCAATTGAGAATAAAATTTAACCTTATCATAAATATTATGCTCCTGTTATATCGCATTTACAACATTCTCATGGCAAATCTATTTAATAATATTTATTCATTATATTTGCATTGTATCTTCGTATAATATCGTTTAATTCAGACACCTCATCTTTTGTTATGGTTTTGTTATTAATAATTGATATTTCTGTGACATTCCGTGTTGGCTCAATAAAAATTGGTAAAAATAAAAACAAGGGCTGCTTATTTTGAATATATTTGTATAGAGAAAATAACTGAACAAGGTAAGCTGGAGGCGTTGTATATTTATGAAGATTTTTCAATGGTAATTTACACTTAAAATACTCTAAAGAATCAATTATACTTTTACTCTCTAATAAAGTCCAATCATTGTCGTAATAACATTTTATATCATGTTTTATTTCTTTGATTTTGTCGTGATAAATAGATATTTTAGAAGTTTCAGTATAAATTGGTTGCACTAAAACCGCATCTGTTCTTTTTCCAACAGAGGTTGCACAACCAAACAGAAACAATAATAATGCATAATACAATAATTCTTTTTTCATTTATTGGCTTTCGTATTTCCCTCATGCTTTACAAGTTATTTCCCGTAATTCCACCAAGAAACCGTTGGTTTATATTTTTAAAATGTTTTGAGCGCCAATTTAGCGACATACATGCCGAGAACCACCAACAGCAGCCCCAATATATTGTTCAGGAGCACATTGGTCAGGCACAGCCTGATCTCGCCCTCCCGCAGCAGATTGATGGTTTCCAGGGAGTAGCTGGAGAAGGTGGTGTAGGCCCCCAAAAAACCGATGGCGATAAAGCTTCTCAGGTCGGAAGGGATCATGGCCCGGTCGAAAAATTCAAAGAACACCCCGATGGCCAGAGAGCCGGACAGATTGACAAACAAGGTCCCCCAGGGAAATATCTCATTGACCGACAGCTGGACCAGCCGGGAAAGCCCGTAACGGGCCAAAGCCCCGGTCATGCCGCCCAGGGCGATATAGATCAAATGCTGCACGGGATCACTGCTTCAAAAGCTCCTCGACTTCGCGGGCCAGCATCTGATCCAGATTCTCGCGGTAGCCTATATGCCGGTACCTGATGACCCCCTGCTTGTCTATCACAAAGGTGGTGGGGATTCCGGTCACGCCGTAAACCCGGTCGATACCGACGCCCATCATCCCGCCCTGCAAAATGACGAACTGATGACCCGACCTCTCTACGAACTGCTTCACCAACTGGTTCTTGTCCCGGCCCTCCAGGTTGATGCCCAGCACCACCAGGCCTTTTCCCTGGTATTCCAGGAAGACCTGGTCGATCAGAGGCATGGCCAGCTTGCAGGGACCGCACCAGGTGGCCCAAAAATCAAGTATCACCACCCGGTCCCGGAACTGGGAAAGCTGATAGGGCTGGTCGTCCAGGTCCGGCAGGCTGAAGTCGGGGGCCGGCCGGCCGACTATTCTGGCGGCGTCGGCCTCATCCTCGGCCTGCTGGCGGGCCAGGGTTTTCTCCGCCGCCTGTTGCAGCATTTTGTCCAATCCTCTCAGGGTCCTGTATCTTTCCTCATAGACGGCCTCCAGCTCGGCTTTGGTCTTGGCCGGGTCCTCCAGCCGTCCGGCCAGGCTGGCGGCCAGGTTCTCTATGGCGCCATCCAAATCGCCCGTCCGGTATAAGGCCAGCCCCAGGTGATACTGGATGGTCGGATCCTCTGCCAGTTTAAAGGCCTTCTGCAATTCCCGCAGGGCTGCATTATAGTCTCCCTTTTGATAAAGCACCCAGCCGTAGGTGTCCAGATAATTCCCCCTCTCCATCCGGAGGATGTTTTCCCAGCGTTCCCGCGACAGGCCGGCCGGCTTCTGGCCGGATGATCTCTTGTGGGCCAGGGCCGCCGCTTTTTGAGAGTATTGCTCGGCCTGCTCCAGGTTGATCCCCTGCTTGGCCCACTCATAGGAAAGATTGTTGAGCACCTCGGCATTCTCGGGGTCCATCTTCAGAACGGACTCGAAGACCTCATACATCCTCGGCTGGTTGCCTATCTGGGCGAAACGGCCGGCCAGCATGGTATACAGCCCCAGCCGCTGTTCCCTGGTGATGAACTTCATCCCCTTGATGTCGCCCTCCGCCCGGTCAAGGCTTTCGGCCTCTCCGGCCTGGGTGATCTTTTGGGCCTGATCCAGTACCATCTCCCGCTGTTTGACGATGAAGAAGCTCAAGCCAGCCAGGGCCAGCAGACTGGACAGCACCAGTACCCAGAATAGCTTTGGAATTTTTTTCATATCTGTCCCTTTGAAACGGGTTGGCTGTTAAAAATGGGCTGATCTCTCAGCCCATGAAATTATTTTTTCCCGTCCCGGTATTCCTTGGTCGCTTTGATGAAATCGCGGAACAGGGGTTGGGGCTTCATGGGCCGGGACTTGAATTCGGGATGGAACTGGCATCCCAGGAACCAGGGATGGTCCTTCAGTTCCACCATCTCCACCAGCATCCCGTCCGGCGACCGGCCGCAGAACACCATGCCCTTCTCCTCCAATTTTGCTACATAGGTGTTGTTGACCTCGTAGCGGTGGCGGTGGCGTTCCGATACCTGTTCTGTCTGGTAGGCCTGATGGGCCTTGGTGCCGGGCGTGATGACGCAGGGGTAGGCCCCCAGCCGCATGGTCCCGCCCAGGTTGCTGATGTTCCTCTGTTCCGGCAGGTAGTCTATCACCGGATGCGGGGTCTTGTCGTCGAACTCGGTGGAATGGGCCTGCTTCATGCCGCAGACGTTGCGGGCAAACTCGATGGTGGCCACCTGCATCCCCAGGCAGATGCCGAAATACGGCATTTTATTTTCCCGGGCGTACCGGGCCGCCAGGATCTTGCCCTCGATGCCCCTTTCTCCGAAGCCGGGGCAGACCAGGATGCCGTGGCAGTTAGCGAAGCGTTGGGATACATTCTCCGGGGCCAGGCTTTCGGTATCTATCCAGTCCAGGTTGACCTTGGCCCGGTTGGCGATGCCGGCATGGACGAATGATTCTATGATGCTCTTGTAGGCGTCGTGCAGATCGACATACTTGCCGCAGATGGCCACCCGCACTTCGGATTCGGGATTCTTGTGTTTTTCGATCATCTGGCTCCAGGCGGTCAGGTCCGGCTTGTGAAAACCGGCCCCCAGCAGATGGGCCACGATCTCATCCAATCCATCGTTGTGGAATCTGAGGGCCACCTCGTAGATGCTCTCCACGTCGATGGCCTCGATCACCGACTCGGCCGAGACGTTGCAGAACAGGCCGATCTTCTCCTTGAGTTCCTTGTCCAGGGGCTGCTCGGTCCGGCAGATGATGATGTCCGGCTGGATGCCGATCTCCCGCAGTTTGTTGACCGAATGCTGGGTGGGCTTGGTCTTAAGCTCGCCGGAGGCGTGGATATACGGCACCAGGGTCAGGTGGATATAGGCGCAGTTCTCCCGCCCCACGTCCAGCCGGAACTGCCTGATGGCCTCGATGAACGGCAGGCTCTCGATGTCGCCCACCGTGCCGCCGATCTCGGTGATCAGCACGTCGACGTCGCCGCTTTCGGCCAGCTTGTGGATCCGGGCCTTGATCTCGTTGGTGACGTGCGGCACCACCTGGACGGTCTTGCCCAGGTAATCGCCCCGTCGTTCCTTGGTGATGATGGATTCGTAGATCTGCCCGGAGGTCAGGTTGTTGTCCCGGGTCAGGGGCCGGTCGATGAACCTTTCGTAATGGCCCAGGTCCAGATCGGTCTCCGCCCCGTCGTCGGTGACGAACACCTCCCCGTGCTGGAAGGGGCTCATGGTCCCGGGATCGACATTCAGGTAGGGATCGAACTTCTGGATGTTGACCTTGAGGCCCCGGGCCTTAAGCAGATAGCCCAGCGATGCCGAGGCGATGCCCTTGCCCAGCGAGCTGACCACCCCGCCGGTGACAAATATGAACTTTACTTTCTTCTTCATAACTTTTTATGTTTCAAAAATTTGTTTTTAATGACATCGTTTTGTCACCCTGAGAAAGCAGCAATACCAAGCAAGCCGAACGGGTGAACTCTTGCCGCCCTATACCTTGTGCCCCGATCAAAATGATAAGTAAAATTTGAAGTATTAAGTTTACTTTAAAAAAAGCCCCCTGTCAAATGAAAAAAGGGCGAAGTGAAGACACTTCGCCCTGGGTTTTTCTGATGATCTACTGTACCACCACGAATTTCCTGGTGGCCCGGTAATTCCCGGCCTGCAGTCTGACAAAATAGACCCCCTCGGCCACATTGGCATCGCTCCATTTCAGCGAGTAGTGACCCGGCTCCTGCAGGCCCCGGTCGAAGCTCTTGACCGTCTGGCCCAGCACATTGTAGACCTTGATGTCCACCTGGGCTGCCCTGGGCAGCTGGTACCTGAAGTTGACCTGCCCCCGGGCCGGGTTGGGCCAGGCGTTTTGCAGGGCGAAGACTGCGGGGTTCCCAGCCTGCGGTTTGCCGCTTACCCCGGAGGCTCCCACGGTCATGGAGACCGGGATCTTCTTGGGGTTGTTGGCCAGATCGTTGCTGGCCAGGCAGACCGTGTCGCTGTAAGTGCCCAAGGATAATCCCGTAGCATTAAAGCTGAAGGTGACATTGCTATTGCCGGCCGCGGCCACTGTTCCCGAGGTGGGATCGATGGTGATCCAGTCGGCCAGCTTTTTGCCCAGCATGGCCTTCAGGTTCCAGTTGTAGTCAAGCGCGTAGGTTTGCAATTCAGCCCAACCGCCGGCTTCGACCCAATCCCCTTTGCCGTCTATGGCCGGGCCGTTGTCGGTTGAAGCAGGATAGGTGCCATTGACGTGCCCCACACTGTACCCTACCCAGTAATTGATGCCGGTCTGAAGGGTTATCGGCGAAGGAAGCTGGTAGGTGTTCCATCCGTCCGCTGTCGACGCAGTGACATCGGAGGAATAGATCTCGGTGGTCGGAGAGGTGGTCCCGCCCTGCCACACTTTAACAGTCACATTGGTAATAGGAAGGATGATCAACGCCTTTACGGCATATAGTTCATAGGTTTCGTAATAAGAAGCCAATTCGGTGCTGGTCAGCAGGATTGCGGTGGTAAAGGTCGTGCCGCCATTTCCTATGGCATCACCATTGTCAGCATTGTCATAACTTCCAATGCCGGTATTTAAATATGTCAGGTTCCAGTCCAGATCCATACCGCCGGTGTTGCCGATCACCAGGGTCTGGTCCAGGCTGTCGTTCTGGGGAACGTTGACATCATAATAGGTGTGGTCCAGGGCCATGGCCGGCCCGGTGGGAGCGCCTTCCGGCTTGACGATCAGGCTGCAGGTCATGGCCGATGAGCCGGCCGGGATCTGGCGCACCGCCACCCCGGCATGGGCCCCGCCGGTGGAGTCGGTGGCGCCGTTGTAATAGCTGACCGGGTAGGCAGTGCCGGAACTATCAAAGCTGGCCTGGGTGCTGCTGGTCCAATAGTCGGCCGCATCTCCATCGTTGGTCCCATTCCACAATTCAGAACGGTAACCGGCGGTGGTCATATCGGTCTCCTCCACCGCCACGCCATAGGGCCGGGCCACCCCCCCGCTGGTATATTTATTATTCATCGTGTTGTTATTCAAATAGGTGGTGGTGGTATAGGTGCTGTCGATATGGTAGATGGCCAAACCGCCCGGCGAAGTTGAAGGCAGCAGAGAGTCCCAACGTACGCTGCTGACCGGACCCATGCCAAGTTCATAGCGGTTCTCCACCAGCCAGAACTGCTTGGTGGTGTCAGTGCCCAAAAAGGCCAGCTTATAGCTGCTGTTGGTGGCCGTGGTCATGATACTGTTGACGGTGTAAACATCGTTAGCGGTGACCAGGGTAGGACTGGCCCAACCCAGAAAACGCCGGCACCACAGGTCAAGGGCCACCGGGCGGGCATTGGTGGAGCCGTTGCCGCCCCAGGAACCGCCGGCCATCAGCGAAAATTTGCCGATGCCCGAGCCGGCGCCGTAATCGTAATTATCAGTATCATAAAGGTCCGGTAGGCCCAGGGCATGCCCGAACTCGTGGCAGAATACTCCGCAGCCGATCATCTCGGTGGTGCCGCCGTTGCCGTCGGCGTAGTTGGTCCTCTCCGGCATGATGATATATTCGTTGATCCGAACCGGATTGCCGGTGAAGGGGCTAATGTCGCCGGTGGTATAATAGGTGGCCCCGCTGCCCCAGCCCGACAGATAGAAGCTGTGCGACCAGATGGCGGTGGCGCCTTCTTCTGCTCCTTTGCCGGCGTGAACCACCCACAGCACGTCGAGATAGCCGTCGTGGTTCTGGTCGTAGCTGGAATCGGCGAAGTTGACGAACGAGTCGGCATGGGCCAGGGTTTTGATTATGAACTCATAGGTATTTCCGGTTGTCCCAGTATTGAACCCATAATTGGCCGAATAATAGGCAACGGTGTTGTTGCTGGTGCGCCAGTTGTCGACCGCGCCGGAACAGCTCATGGTGTTGTAGGACATGTCGCGGTAGTAGTTGTTGACCGATTTGTTGTTGGTCCCGGTGTTGAACAACATGCCCTGGAATTCGGCCTGGGTGTTGATGGCCGCCAGGTCGGTAAAATAGCCCATGATCACCGGGTATTCCCGGCTGCCGGTGACCTTGGCATCGGAGCCTTTGATATCCTTAAGCTGAAAGATCAGGCCCCGTTCCGGGCTGTCCATGCCCTTCAGGCGCATGGCCTTCAGGGCTTCGGGCTCCCGGATCCCCTGATAAGGGGGCATGGCAAACAAAAAGCCGGCCATTGACGAAAGTATCGCCATGACCAAAAGTAATCGCACTATTGAGCTTTTACCCATGAATAGTTACCTCATTTTATATTTATGGAATGGTTACTTCCTGGATCAATTATAATCACGGAAAGGCCCAATGTCAACCCAAAGGATGAATTAAACTTTTCCAATTATTTATTGCCACCATCCTTCTTTTTCCTCCCCTCCCAGCCCCGCTCGGTGGGAAAATAGAACTTCTGGTCCTTGATCTCGTCCGGCAGGTGCTGCTGGTCCAGTTTGGCGTCGGGCTCGTCGTGGGCGTAGCGGTAGCCGGCCCCGTAGCCCACCTCCTTCATCAGCTTGGTGACGGCGTTGCGGATCACCAGCGGCACCGGCAAAGAACCGGAGCGGTCTATCTCCCGCATCACCGCGCCGTAGGCCTTGTAGACCGCGTTGCTCTTGGGCGCCAGGGCCAGATAGATCACCGCCTGGGCCAGGGCCAGCTCGCCCTCCGGCGTGCCCAGGAAATGATAGGCCTCTTTGGCCTGGTTGGCTATCAGCAGGGCGTTGGGATCGGCATTGCCGATGTCCTCGGTGGCAAAGCGGATCATCCGCCGGGCCACATACAACGGGTCCTCGCCCGAGGCCAGCATCCGGGCCAGCCAGTATAAAGATCCGTCGGGATCGGAGTCCCGCAGGGATTTATGCAGGGCCGAGATCAGGTTGTAATGCTCCTCCCCGGCCTTGTCGTACAGCAGGGATTTCCTCTGCATGGCCTCCTCGGCATCGGCCAGGGTCACCGTTCTCTTCCCGTCCTGGTCCGGTTTGACGGTGCTGACCGCCAGCTCCAGAGCGTTGAGGGCGGTGCGGGCGTCGCCGTAGGAGGACTGGGCGATGAATTCCAGGGCCTTGGCATCGGCCGCCGGATGGAGCTCGGCCAGCCCCTTTTCTTCTATTAGAGCCCGCTCCAGAATGCCCTTGATATCCTCCTCGCCCAGGCCTTTCAGGATCAGCACCTTGCTGCGGGATAAAAGGGCCGAGATCACCTCGAAGGACGGGTTCTCGGTGGTGGCCCCTATCAGCACGATGGTCCCCCGTTCCACGTAGGGCAGAAAGGCGTCCTGCTGGGCCTTGTTGAAGCGATGGATCTCGTCCACGAAAAGGATGGTGCGCTGGCCCTGGTGGCTGCGCTTGGCCTCGGCTTGCTTGATGACCTCCTTGATCTCCTTGATGCCGGAGATCACCGCCGAGAATTCCAGAAAATTGGCCTTGACCGAGCTGGCGATGATCCGGGCCAAAGTGGTCTTGCCGGAGCCCGGCGGACCCCAGAAGATCAGCGACGGCACCTCGCCGGATTCCAGGATCTTGCGCAGCACCCGTCCGGAGCCGATCAGATGCTCCTGGCCCACCACCTCGTCCAGGGTGCGGGGCCGCATCCGGTCGGCCAGGGGCACGGATTTGGCCTCGGCCGATCTATCGGGAAATATTTCGGTCTGATCGGTCATGATCATTTAAGGAATTGTGGTTAGTTGCTATTTTAGATCACCCCTTCCCCTCCTTGATCAAGGAGGGGATTAAGGGGAGGTCATTTTATTTTCAAAAGAAATTCTTTCATCCCGATAAAGATGGCCCTGGCGATCCTCTCCTGGAAAACTCCGTCCAATAAAAGGGCTTCCTCGCGGGGGACGATGATGAAGGCCGGCTCCACCAGGATCGAGGGGAATTCGGTGGCCCGGCACAGCACCAGGTTGCCGTAGAACAGTCCGTGGTCGTTAAGCGGAAGCGTCTTCTGAAACTGACGGTGGACCGTCTCGGCCAGCCACCGGCTGTAGGGCTGGTAGTAATAGGTGGAATATCCGCTGTTCAACAGGGGATTGGCTCCGTCCGGCGAGGCGTTGTTGTGGATGCTGATCAAAATATCCGCCTTCCAGCCAGCCGCCCGGCTGGGGCGCTGGTAGATGCCGGCCCCCTCAGACCCCTCCCGGGTGTAGAGAACCGAGGCCCCCTCCTTCTTCAGCATCCGGCCCAGCCGCTGGCTGATCTGCCAGTTGATGTCCTTCTCCAAAGTTCTCAAGGGGCCCACTGCGCCGTTGTCCGGGGAGTGCCCGGGATCCAGGGCTATTTTTAAATTTTTGAATGGAAGTTTATGGTTGATGGCCGGCGGGGCCTTTAAAGACAGCACCAGGTTGTTGTTCTGATAGGCAGTGCTGTATCCCCACAATTTGCCGGCCAGAGACACCTCCAGCTCCACCGTCCGGCTGTCAACCTGCCTCCAGCGGATATCGTTGACAAAACCGTCGGCCGGATCGTAGCGCACCCAGTCCATGTCGGCCCGGACATCGTAAAGCACCATCTTCAGGCTCCGTCCATCGGCTCCGGGAAAGACCTGATGGACCGAAGGCCGTGACAGCAAGATGCTCAGTTGGCTGCCGCGGGGTTCCCTGGCCGTCTTGACCAAAACCAGCTTGGCGGCAGGGAATATTTTCCCCGCCGGAAACAGTTCCAACGAGTTCTGTTTGACCCAGGCCTCCTTGGCCTCCGAAAGCTTCAGCCGGTAATACTGATCGTGAATTCCGTTGATCTGCAGGATCGTTCCCCGGGGCAGGAACATCTCATAGCCCAGGTCCGGGGCGGTCTTGAGCACCGCAAGGGAATCCTTCACTTTGGCAAAGACCTGGCGGGCATCGTCCCAATTGCTGAGAATTGGCCCGGTGGAATCAATTACGGAATTTCCTTCCCGGTCAACCAGGTAAAAATATATTCGCTGGCTTTCCCAGCCCTCATCTCCCCTTATCAGGCAGGACCCGCCGTAGATGCCGGGCACCACAGTGGTATCGGCGGTGGAGGAGTCGGAAAAAGCCAGGACCTTGTCGTCCGGCTCGGTTGATGCATTCTGCTCAACCATCACCCGACCGCGGCCTCGGCCCACCGAAAAACTGGCCTTGCCGCCGGGCGTCCCCTGGAATGAAACATAAAGGCGATCTCCTGCCGGCAGGCTCAATTTGTAATTGGGGTTGATCGAGCCGTGCAGGATGCACAGGCTGTCAGGCCGGATGTTCTTTTTGCCCGCAGCCACCTTCACCTTGCGATCCAGGGTGGCGATGCCCGAGGCATCCAAAGCCGACAGCTGGATGATGAATTCTCCCGGATCGAACGGGATATAAGCCAGAAAGGCCCCGGTCTTGTAGACCTCCACCTTGCGACCGTTGACCGAAAGCTGGCTGCCGGGCGTTACCGATCCCAGGATGAACGACCAGGAGACCGGCCCGATATCGGCTCCCTCCGGTGGATAGACCAGGTCTATTTGGGGGGCAGATCGGGCCAGCCCCGCAACGATAAGCAGGATAAGGATGCTGCTGATTTTTCTCATTACTCTATAAACACCTTAGCGATTAATTTTAAGGCCCATTTGGCAAACTTGGCCAGGGCAAAGAACCAGTTATTGGAAGCCTGGTTGGCATTCAACGAGCGGATATTTACCACGGCTTTTTCAATCCGAGCAATACTGCAATCTGCCTGCATCGGCCTGGCTGATCCCTGCCGGGGATCCAAATTAAGATATTTCAGCAGTTTCTCCGCCGGGACCTGGTTCCGGCGGGCGATCTGCTTCAGGGTCAGCGTGGTGTCGATCTCAACCGGCCGGAGGGATGTATCCTCTGCCCGGACAACCGGCGTCCCTAGAAACAGGATCAACAGACACATCCCCAGCCGGGGTGATGTTGAAATCCTTTTAAAAGATGCGGCAAAGATATTTTTAACTATATGATACATGTTTTATTATATTCCGGAAGCGATAATAGATCAATAGGATTTACTGTTTCTTGATCACATACTCGGCCGCAGCATTCCCGGCCGCATATCCCGAGCTCCAGGACCACTGGAGGTTGTAGCCGCCGGTGTCCCCGTCCACATCCAGCACTTCCCCGCAGAAGAACAGCCCGGGAGCCTTCTTGGACATCAAGCTTTCGGGAAATATTTGCCGGCAGTCCACCCCCCCGGCCGTGACCTGGGCCTCCTTGAAAGGCCTCGGGCCTTTTATCTGAACCGGCCAGCGGCAGAGATTTTCCAGCAGCATCGGCAATTGTTCATCCGATATCTCCCGGCATGACGCATCGAGGTTCAATTTGCTTTGGATCATCATGACCAGTCCCAGTTTCTCCGGCAGCAGTCCGGTCAAAAAATCCCTGGTCAGGCGGGAAGCCAGTTTTTCCCTTCTGGCCCTCAGTTGGGTGATGACCTCTGTTTCATTGGTATAGGGCAGAAAATTGATCCGGCACTCAAGTCCCGGACCTTTCATCATTCGGCTGGCCTTGAGGGCCAGCGGTCCGGACAGCCCGTAGTGGGTGAACAATCCTTCATCGACGATCTCAAAAACAGTCTGGCCGCCCCGGCTGATGGTCAGCCTGAGGTCCATCCTCAATCCCTGGAGCTTATGGAACCAGTTCCCGGCCAGCATCAGCGGCACCAGGGCCGGCTCCGGGGGGACGATGGCATGGTTAAGTTTCGACGCCATCTCGTAGCCCTGCCCGGTGGAGCCGAACTGCGGACTGGCCGCCCCGCCGCAGGCCAGGATCACCGCAGCGGATCCATGCCCAGGCCCCCTTTGGCGGACCTGCCAGCCGGAGGAAACCCTCCCCAGGGCCACGATCTCGGACCGCAGGTTGACCTCCACCCCCAGCCGTTCCATCTCCTGCTCCAGGCAGAACAGCACCGCGGAAGCCTCGTTGCTGCGGGGAAAATACCTTCCCCGGCTGTCGGCGTAAAACGACAGTCCCAGGCCCTCGAAAAATTCCAGAGTGTTCTTCACTTTGAAATTATCAAGGATGCCGCCGGCCAGTTGCAGGTGGCCGCCGTGAAAGTTATCCAAGGAGATGTTCTGATTGGCAAAGTTACAGCGCCCGTTGCCGGTGGCTAAAAGTTTGCGGCCCAAGGAGCCGTTCTTCTCCCAGAGCCGCACCCGGCCGCCTTTCCCGGCGGCGATGATGGCCGCCATCATCCCGGCCGGCCCGCCGCCGATAATATCGATATATCTGTTCACCGTCTCATCCCGTTTTGGATTTCCCCTGTTCAGCGGCCCTGGCGGCCAGCCAGTCCACCCATTCCGCCATGCCCTGCCCGGTGGCGGCCGACAGTTCGAAGATGGGAGCCTCCCGGTTTATCCTCCGGACGTCGGCCCGGGCCTTCTCTAGATCGAAGTTCACCGCTTCCAGCAGGTCGATCTTGGAGAATATCACCGCCCCGGCCTCGGAGAAGATCAGGGGATATTTGGCCGGCTTGTCGTCGCCCTCCGGCACCGAGAGCACCACCACCTTAAAAGCCTCGCCCAGGTCGAATTCGGCCGGACAGACCAGGTTGCCCACGTTCTCCACCGCCAGGATATCCGTCTTATCAAGCTGAAAATCCTGAAAGGCCCGGTGCACCATCCCGGCATCCAGGTGGCAGCCGCCCTCGGTGTTGATCTGCACCACCGGAATGCCCAGGGCCGCCAGCCGCCGGGCGTCGTAGTCGCCGGTGATATCTCCCTCGATCACCGCAAATTCCATTTTACCTTTCAGGCCGGAGATGGTCCTCTCCAGCAGGGTGGTCTTGCCGGCCCCGGGCGAGGCGATGAAATTAAGCGCCAGGATGCCGTGTTTTTGGAACACTGCCCGGTTCTCATCCGCCCGGTGGCGGTTCTGGTCCAGGATATTTTTCAGGATCTTGATCTCTGTCATATACGGTGAATTCAATTATCGATTTCGATGCTGTCTATGAACATCTCCCGGCCGTCGATTATCTGGCCGCTTAAGATGCCGCATTGGGGGCAGGTGAGGTCCAGCTGGTCCGATTGGTACTCGGCCCCGCAGTCCCGGCAGCGGCACCTGATGGGGACCCATTGGATGTCCAGCACCGCCCCTTCGGCCCTGGTGCCGGGGGTCATCATCTCGAAGTTCATCTCCACCGCCTCCGGCACGTACCCGGTCAGTCGGCCGATCTTCAGGTTGATCTTCCTTATTCGCAGGGCGCCGGCCTCCTGGGCCTTGGACAGGGCGATCTTGACCAGGCTCTGGGTGATGGCCAGCTCGTGCATCAGCGCATTCTTTGCCGCAGATCGCTCAGCATCCTGCCGGCCCCCGGATCGTTGGGATTCTTGCGCAGCCAGTCCTGCAGGATGGAGGCCGCTTGATCGTATCTCTTCTGTTCCATGTACAGCTGATACAGCCGGCCGTAGGCCTCGGCCAGGTTGGGATCCTGCAGCAGGGTCTGCTGGTAGTAATATTCGGCCGAGTCATACATCCGGCCCTGCTGGAAAACGCCGCCGATCTGCATCTTGGCGTAGGGATTGGCCGGGTCCTTGTCCACCAGCTTGTGCAGCCATTCGGAGGCCTTGGCGTAGTCCCCCAGTTCGGCATAGGCCACCCCCAGCCAGTTGTAACTGGCCGGTTCGTTGGGCAGGATGTTGTAAGCCTGCTGGAACTGTTCGATGGACTTCATCATCCATTCCCGATAGCGGTCCTCCCTCTTGGCGGCCCGCTCGGCCTCGGCCTGTTTCCGCATGGCCATCCCCAGCTGCCAGTAGGCCACCGCGTAGTTGCCCAGCAGCCTTTGGGTGTTGTCATCCTTGAAGATATGGGGATCGGTGATGCCCCGATAACGGTAGACCTGGGTGATGTTCTTCTGGGTCAGCTCCAGGTTGACCTGCTTGTTGGACACCCCGGGCGTCACCCGGTACAGCAGGCCCTCGAACGACAGGTGCTTCTGCAGGCCGGCCAGGTTGTCATCGGAGACGGTGACCGCGAAGTAGACCGGATATTTCTCGGTATAGTTCTTATCGAACACCAGCTGGGCGAAGCTGTCGGCCGGGGCCAGTATCTGCTGGAAGGAAAGTTTCTTCCCGGCATTGGAGGCGATGATGAACCTGATGGCGATGTCGGACAATTTGAAGATCTGTCGGTCCTCGGTGATATAGCCCCGGCCGGCCAGCTGGTCTATCTGATACTCGGAGAGGTCCAGCGGGACGCCGTGGCGGATGGCCTGCTTGAGATACCAGTCGGTGTTGGCCAGCGACAGGTTGACTATCCGGACATCCTGGCGGATGCCGTTGGTCTCTTGCATGAACCATACCGGATAGGTGTCGTTGTCGCCGTTGGTGAACACGATGCCGCCCGGCTGGGACGATTGCAGGATGTTGTAGCCGTAATCATTGGGGATCCAGTTGTCCGAGCGGTTCTTCTCAAAATGATACTGCTTGATATTGAACAGCGCGATCAGAATAAAGATCGTTCCCAGGATGATGGGCGCCAGCCTGGCCCATTTGGCCGATCTCTCCCGGAGCATCTCCTTGACGTACTGCATCAGGCGCCAGCCGCCCATCCCAATCCAGACCGCGAAGAACAGGTAGGCCGGGGCGAAGATGTAATCCCGCTCCCGGGGCTGGGGATTGGCCATGTTCAGGTAGACCACCAGCCCCAGGCTGGTGATGATGAAGGCCGGGCCGACGATGGCAAAGCTCTTGTCCTGGCGCTTGTAGACATGGAAGAAACCGGCCACCACCCCCAGGGCTATCAGCATGGTCGCCATCGGGCTGTTGGTGAATAGGGCCACCAGGACACCCACCACCAGCAAAACCGCCGCGGTGATCCCGAACTTTTTCTCCTCCTTTTCGAGCAGGTGGTATACCGCCCCGAACACCCCCAACACCATGGGCAGCGAGGAAAGCCACAGGGCCGGAGCGCTGTGCAGTTCGGAAGGGCCGGGCCGGATTATGGGGGCGAACTGCCAGCTGAAGTAGCGCAGGAACATGTGGCCGAACTGGTACATGAAATCCTCTCGCCGGGTGAAGAAATTGAACGGCTCGTACTGCTTCCTCTGCAGCACGTACATCAGGGAATCCCAGTTGCGGGGATTGCACATATTTAGGGCCGGATCCAGGTTGGCCCTCAGCAGCAGATAGTAATTTATGGTGATCCCGACGAATATCAACCCGGCCGCCCAGCCCAGGAATTTCCAGTCCACCAGGGCCCGCCAGTCCACCAGCAGGATGAACAGAAATATCGGCCCGGCCGCCAGTAAAGTGGACATGTGCCCGGCGATGCCCAGGGTGAACAGGTAGACGATCAGCAGCAGCATCTTGCGGTTGCCCACTCTCCCGATCTGGTCCCGCCACCGCAGGGCCAGCCACACGGTCATGGACATCATGAACATGGCGATGCCGTAGACCTCGGTCTCTATGGAATTGTCCCACCAGGTGGGACAGAAAGCCAGGAACAGGGCGGCCGATGCGCCGGCCAGGTGAATTATTACCTCATCCAGCCGGTCCTTGGGCTGGCCCTTCCAGACCACGATCAGTTTGACGGTCAGCAGGTAGACGATGGCGATGGTCAGGGCCGAGAACAGCGGCGACAGCAGGTTCACCCGGAAGGCTATCTCCTTGAAGAACGGCAGCAGCATGATGGTCACCCGGCCAACGATGGCGTACAGCGGGTAGCCCGGCGGGTGCGGAATGCCCAGGATCTGGGAGACGGTTATGAACTCCCCGCAGTCCCAGAAGGAGGCGGTGGGGGCCATGGTCTTCAGGTAGACTATGAAGGCGGTCAAAAATATCCCCAGCCCGATCCACAGCCTGGTCTTGGTTTCCTTGATCATCTAATTCTCCTTGCTATTTATGTCACCTGGTGTGTTTTCTTTCATCTCTGCCGGGCCGGCCTTGGTGTGCAATGCCCGGTTGAGTTTTTCCCTCAGTTCCTGGATATTTTTCAGTTCGATCAGCTTCCCGTAACGGGCGATGGAGATGGACTGCTTCTCCTCCGAGACCACCACCGCCACGGCGTCGGTCTCCTCGGAAAGGCCCACCGCCGCCCGGTGCCGCATTCCGTGCTCCCCGGAAAAATTTTGGTCCTTGGTGATGGGCAGGGTGCAGCCGGCGGCCACCACCGTCTCCCCCCGGATGATCACCGCCCCGTCGTGCAGCGGTCCGTCGGGCACGAACAGGGAGACCAGCAGCTGCTCGGTGAGGTGGGCGTTCAGCTCCACCCCGGTGGCGGTGTAGTTCTTCAGGCCGTCGTTCTTCTCCAGCACGATGATGGCCCCATAGCCCCTGACCAGCAGGGCCTGGCAGACCTTGATAACTTCCTCGATGGCCCGCACCTCGCCCTTGAGAAATATCCCCAGAAAGCGGTTGCGCCCCAGCTGGGTCATGGCATTGCGGATCTCCGGCTGGAACAGTATCACGAAGGCCACCACCCACACCGTCTTCAGGCTGGATATTACCCAGCTGGTGCCGGGCAATTGGTACAGCTGGGCCACTATGGCGATGGCGATCAGCACCAGCAGGCCGAACATGATCTGGACCGCCCGGGTGCCCTTCATCAGGTGAAAGATCCGGTAGATGATGTAGGCCACCAGGATTATGTCCAGGATGTCCAGCGGCCGCACCGTTAGGAAGGACAGCACGCCGGGCAGGTGAAATGTGGGAAATAATTTATCCATTAATATATTCTTTTGATAAATAAGATACTTTTAGACCTCTAGACCTCCCCCGTCCCCTCCTTGATCAAGGAGAGCCTGCACTGAGCAGTGCAGATTATTTTAGATCATCGAAGTGGGATAAAGGGGTGGTTAATCAATATTCATTACCGCCTGCGTCACCCTCAGAGCCTGTTTGGTCTCAGCCACGTCGTGACAGCGGATTATGGCCGCCCCGTTCTGCACCGCCAAGATGGCCGCCGCCAGGCTGCCTGGCAGGCGTTCTGTGGCCGGGATATCATTGTTCAATTTTCCGATGAAGGATTTCCGTGAAGCGCCGATGACGATGGGGCAGTCCAGATCTTTGAAGTATGCCAGATTCTTTATCAGGCTCAGATTATGCTCCACCGTCTTGCCGAAGCCGATGCCGGGATCTATGGCGATGGCCGATCGCTCCACTCCGGCATCCAGGGCGATCTTGATCGAGCCGCTTAAGTAGGACCTTATCTCTCCCAGCAGATCTTTATACTGCGGGTCCTGCTGCATGTCCTCCGGCGTGCCCTTGATGTGCATCAGCACCAGGCCGGATTTAAACTCCGCTGACAAGCTGGCCATCTCTGGATCAAACCGCAGCCCTGAAATGTCGTTGACCATGGAGGCCCCGGCCTCCAGTGCTTTTCTAGCCACCTGCGATTTATAGGTATCTATCGAGATCGGGATGTCGGTTTTTTTTGCCAGCGCTTCGATGACCGGCACCACCCGCTCGATCTCCTCTTGGGCCGAGACTTTGGCCGCCCCCGGCCGGGTGGACTCGCCCCCAATATCGATGATGTCGGCCCCCTGCTCCGCCATCTCCATGGCCCGGGCCAGGGCCTTGTCAAACGCATTGAACCGGCCCCCGTCGGAGAAGGAATCCGGGGTGACATTGAGGATGCCCATCACCAGGGTTTTATGACTGGTGTCGAGTTTATATTTGCCGCATTGCCAGAACATACTATGCTTTTATCTCCCCTCTAATAAGAGGGGCCGGGGGTGTGTCACCTCACCACCACCATTTTTGCCGTCGCACTCAGTCTTTCTGACTCTAACCGAATAAGATACACCCCGCTGGAAACTCTGCGGTTGCTGGCATCACAGCCATTCCACTGTAAACTGTGAGCTCCGGAACTTTTAAATTCATTTACCAAAGAACGCACTTCCTGTCCCAGCAAGTTGTAAACCTTTAGCGAAGCAACGCCGTTTTGCGGCAATTGATAATTTATTTTATTCCCAGCAACCGTCAACTTCAAACTCTCGACTGTAAACTTATCACTGCCCGGGTTCCCCTCCACCCCGGTATACTTTGGAATAAAGGCCCCGTAAACATCTCCATCTGTGCCACTAAAATTAAGTCTGGATCCGACAGCCAAAAACCAGCCGCCTCCGAACCCGCATCCGCCAAACGGTATCCTGCCGCCCACTGAATTAAATATTATAAATGGCACGTCTATCGGCACACCCGCCGGAGTCCAGAACTGTCCCATTAGAGTAAGGTCAACCGATTGGGTCCAGGTTGCCAAATAGTGATCGCCATCAAAAGAGATACTTGGGAACCCAGGGTCTTTCGTAGAATCGCAGATGACTATCGATTCTTCCATCGTCCCCGAGGTGGTGATAAAACGTCCCATCAAGGTCCACTTTGTATTGGTATCCGGCGTTTCATGGTAGGCAAGCAAATACCGTGCACCATCACAAGCAAGTGCTGTTGGATTGTCGCTGTAATTTGGTCCGCCATCAATTAAAAAATTGGTTCCGACCAGTGACCCCGCCTTGTTGATAAACTGTCCGTATATATCTTTGTCTGTATCGGAGATCACTTCAACCCAAGCAGCCAGATAATTGGTGCCATCGTAAGCGAGGGAAATATCCCGCGCATGATTATTGCTGATCTGTACTTGACCGCCTAGCAAAATCCCACTTTTGCTTATTCGCTGTCCGTAGAGATGAGTGTCAGCCTTAGCAAACACCCCAAAGTAAGTAGTATCGTTAAAAGCCATACCACCGGACCAAGGCCCCTCAGTTGATGTATTTGTAGCAATGGTAAAATAGGACCCCACCAAGTTACCTGTTTCATTGATGAATTGCCCGTTTATATCGCCGGTATTTTCTTTCCAAGCCAGGAGATAGTTGGCTCCGTCAAATACAACCACTACTCCACCGGGGAAAACACCAGTTCTGCCTACCGAGATTCGGTTCCCAATTAAACTATCCGGCGGATAGACCAACTGGGCAGTAACATTGTATTGACTAAGAGTATCGCCCAATATGGCTACCAGGCCTGTTGTAGTGCCATAAACCGCACCCGTGCTAAAGGTACTGTCTCTTCCCACGGCTATGGGAAATTCCGTGAATTTTGCTTGGGCTATGGCAGTTGCCGCCGCCAGGTAGCACACCACCGCCGTCATCAGCCAGATTGACATTTTTTTGGACATGGTTGACCCCCTTTTTTGTTTGTTAATCCCCTTAAGTTAATTGCCAAATGGCAGATACTATCGGGAATTATAACCTCATTAATCATTAAAAATCTTTCGTGATCTTCGTGGACAGTCTTTACCGCCCTTTTATCAGCGACAGCGCCTCCAGCCGGGTGGATTCCCGCTTCATCCCTCCCCGGATGGCCGAGGTGACCACCGATGAGCCCGGCTTCTTGACCCCCCGCATGGTCAGGCACAGGTGCTCCGCCTCCACCACCACCAGCACCCCCAGCGGCTTCAGCTTCTTCATCAGCAGATCGGCGATGTCGGCGGCCAGCCGCTCCTGTAGCTGCAATCTCTTGGCCATGGCCTCCACCACCTTCACCAGGCTGGAGAATCCGGTGATCTTGTTGCGGCGGGGAATATAGGCGATATGTACTTTTCCGAAGAACGGCAGCAGGTGGTGCTCGCACAGCGAATGGAAGGTGATGTCCTTGACCAGGATCATCTCGTCCTCGTTCTTGGCGGTATACACCTTCAGCTGGTCAATGGGGTCGTCGGCCATGCCGGACAGGATCTCCTGGTACATCCGGGCCACCCGGCAGGGGGTCTCTTTAAGCCCCTCGCGCTGCGGATCCTCGCCCACCGCCAACAGCAATTGATGAACCGCCTGCTCGATGGCCGGGCCGTCGATGCCGCCTGCCTTCTTAGGCCTGGACCTTGGGGGGGTCGTTGTTTTTCTTTTCATCGTTCTTTTCCATTTTGGGCGGCAGCTGCTCGCCCTTGATTATCATCTCCACCTCCTCGCCGTCCAGGCATTCCCGCTCCAGCAGGGCCTGCGACAGGGCGTGGAGTTTTTCTACATTATCCTTTAACAGGGCCTTGGCTTTTTTATTGGCCCCTTCCACCAGCGACCTGATCTCGGAGTCGATCAGCTCCGAGGTCTGCTCGGAGTAATTCTTTATGTGCCCGTAGTCCCGGCCCAGAAAGACCTCCTCGTCCTTCTGGCCGAAGGTCAGCGGGCCCAGCTTGTCGCTCATGCCCCACTCGCAGACCATCTTGCGGGCCAGATTGGTGGCCTTCTCCAGGTCGTTGCCCGATCCGGTGGACAGCTCGTCGAACACCAGCTGTTCGGCCGCCCTTCCCCCCAGCATGGTGGTTATCTGGTTGATGCACCAGGTGCGGGAATAGTTGTGCTTCTCGTCTATAGGCAGGGAGACCGTGACCCCCAGGGCCCGGCCCCGGGGGATGATGGTCACCTTGTGGATGGGATCGGTGCCGGGTATCAGCCGGCTGACCAGGGTGTGCCCGGCCTCGTGATAGGAGGTCATCTTCTTCTCATCCTCGGAGATCACCATGCTGCGGCGCTCGGCGCCCATCATCACCTTGTCCTTGGCCTCCTCGAAATCTATCATGAACACCTTGTCGCGGTTCCGGCGGGCGGCCAGCAAGGCGGCCTCGTTGACCATGTTGGCGATGTCGGCCCCGGAAAAGCCCGGGGTGCTGCGGGCCAGCACTTTCAGGTTGACGTCCTCGGACAGCGGCTTGTTCTTGGTGTGGACCTTGAGGATGCCCTCCCGGCCCACCACATCCGGCCGGTCCACCACTATCACCCGGTCGAACCTCCCCGGCCGCAACAGGGCCGGGTCCAGCACATCGGGACGGTTGGTGGCGGCCACGATGATCACCCCCTCGTTCCCGGCGAAGCCGTCCATCTCCACCAGCAGGGCGTTCAGGGTCTGCTCCCGCTCGTCATGCCCGCCCCCGATCCCGGCCCCCCGGTGGCGGCCCACCGCGTCGATCTCGTCGATGAAGATGATGCAGGGGGCGCTGCGCTTGCCCTGCTCGAACAGGTCCCGCACCCGGGCGGCTCCCACCCCCACGAACATCTCCACAAAATCCGAGCCGGAGATGGAGAAGAACGGCACCCCGGCCTCGCCGGCCACCGCCTTGGCCAGCAGGGTCTTGCCGGTTCCCGGAGGGCCCAGCAGCAGGGCGCCCTTGGGTATCTTGCCACCCAGCTTGGTGAATTTTTTGGGCTCCTTCAGGAAGCCGATTATCTCCTGCAGATCATCCTTGGCCTCGTCGGCCCCGGCCACATCGCTGAAGGTTATCTTGATGCGGTCCTCGGAAAGCAGTTTGGCCTTGCTCTTGCCGAAGGAGAAGACCCCCTTCTGGCCGCCCTGCATCTGGCGCATGAAGACGAACCACAGCACCCCGATGACGATCAGGAATCCCCAGTTCATCAGAAATGACAGTATGGGGCTGGGCGCGGTGTTCTCGGCCTTGATCTGGATGCCCCGGCTCTCCAGTTCGGCGATCAGCCCGGGGTCCTCGATGGGCAGGTAGGTCTTGAACTTGGGATATTCGCTGCGGATGGACCTCTCCACCTTGACCTTGGGGGTCTTGAATTTTCCCTTGACCTCCCGGTCGTAAAAAGTGACCTGGGTTATGTTGCCGGCGTTGATCTCCTCGCGGAACTGGGAATAGATGATATCCATCTGCTTCTCGCGGCCGCCGGAGAACAGCTGATACAGGGTGATACCCAGCATGAAGATGATCACCCAGAACAGCAGGGTGCTGGTGCCGCTCCTCCAGTTGGGGGCCGGCGGCAGCTTGTTCATCCGCTTGTTCCTGTTAGGTTTGACGGGATTGGCCATCTATTCCTCCTCGACCCAGCTTACATATGGCAGGTTACGGTATTGCTGAGCATGGTCCAGGCCGTAACCGATGACGAACTTGTCGGGTATGGTGAACCCGACGTATTTTAAAATTCCCGGCTCCTTTTGGCGCCGTTCTTTCTTGTCCAGCAGGGCGCAGATCACCAGACTGGCGGGATTCCTGGTCTTCAGGTTGTCGATCAGGTAGGACAGGGTGATCCCGGTATCCACTATGTCCTCCACCAGGATGACGTCGCGCCCCTTGATGTTGGTGTTCAGATCCTGCAGCAGACGCACCACCCCGCTGGAGTTGGTCTGGCTGCCGTAACTCTCGACCGAGATGAAATCCACCTCCAGGGGGATGGTGACGGCCCTTATCAGGTCGGCCAGAAAGACGAAAGAGCCCCGAAGAACACCCACCAACACCGGATTTTTATCGGGGTAATCCCGTGAGATCTCCCGCCCCAGCTCGAGGATCCTTTGTTGGATCTGCTCCCGGGAGATAAGGATATTTTTTGCCCCGTTGCGGATCATGATACAAATTCCAGTTTCAGGATGTTTTTGGTCTCCCGGTTTACCGGTGCATGGTTGGAGCGTTTCAATCCGGCCAGCCAGATTATCTCGTCCCCGCGCCTGATCACCGGCCAGGAATCGCGCTTGGCCTGTGGCACTTTGGCTTCTATGAATAACTCCTTGGTCTTCTTTTTGTGCGACGACCCGAAGGGAACCATGGCGTCGCCCGGCCGGCGTTTACCCACCGTGAGGTCCATCTCTTTCAGTCTGTCCCAGTCGTAATAGACGGCATCGTCGCTTCGGATCAGGGTCTTTCCCCAGGTATGAGATCCGACGATTTTCGATATGATCAGATGACTGTTAAAAATTGTTTTTCCCGGTACCGCCAACTTTTTAACGGCAGGGTCCTTTTTAACTATGGGGCTGGTCGGAGGTATGACGATCTCCGCTGTTTTATATCCGGTGATGCACCAGATTCCCGGCAATACTTCCACCCGGCTGCCCACCCGGCCGGCCATCAGATGGATGCAATTCTCGACAGCCTCAAAGCTGGGGGCAACCCCTTGCCGGGCAAGACGTAGAACCGCCAGCCTCAAAACGTTTCTTTGCAACCCTTTATTATAACTATTAAATAATGATAAGTCAATATTAATTTTGGCCTTATGGATTTTGGCCGTCTGCCTGAAAGCCTGCTCAGCCAGCTGCTCGACCAGTTCCAGATCGGACCCCGCAGACTCGGCCAGATGGGATAATGATTGGGCTATCTGCGGGTTGTATTCTTTCAACTGCGGGATCAGGGTCAGGCGGATCCTGTTGCGGGTATGTTCCGGACTTTTATTGCTGCTGTCCTCCCGCCACTCGATCTTATTGACCCGAAGATATTCCAGGATCTCCTGCCGGCCGATGCCCAGCATGGGCCGGATGAATTTTCCGTTGGCCGCCGGGATCCCTTTAAGTCCGGTCAGACCGGAGCCCCGAATGATGTGCATCAGCACCGTCTCGGCCTGATCGTTGAGATTGTGGCCGGTGGCGATCTTTTGACAGTTGTATTTATCAGCAGTTTTTAAAAGGAATTCCCGCCTTAGTTCCCGGGCCGCGGTCTCGATGGAAAACTTATGCCTCTTGGCGTATCCGGCCACATCGCGTTGGGCGGAGATCAGCTTGACCCCCTCTTTTTTGGCCAGGGCCTTGACGAATGCCTCGTCCTTATCAGACTCCGCGCCCCTCAGGCGATGGTTTAAATGCCCGGCCAACAAAGTGATCTTCTGATCTTCCCGCAGGGCCAGCAAAGCATGCAGCAAAAAGACCGAATCCGGCCCGCCGGAGAGGGCCACCAGCACCTGGTCCTTGGGCCTTATCAGCCGGCGGGAAACGATGAACTCCCGTATTTTATTTAATGGTTGATCCTTCGGCATTTGTCATGAATGATAACATATAAGGGCCTTTCCCGCAAGGATAAAGACAATAAAAAACCGGCCTGGGAGCCAAGCCGGGATGCAAGCATCTTTTTAAGCTAAAGTTTATAATGATCCCTGATCATCTGGGCCGCTTTTAACGGAGATAACCTGGTATTGTCGAGTTTCAAACTATTTCCATAGGGCATCGGCGTGAATAGGTCCCATTGCTTCAGGACTAACTTCAATTTAGCGGTGGACTTGATCTTCCCATGTTTCCGGCGGGAGGCATCCCCCACTCTTTTGAACAGCTCTTCCCTGCCGCAATAAAGCTGAACGAATCGGACCCGCCCGCCGTTCTTGGCAACCACCCGTATGGTCTGCTTGACGAACTTATCATCCTGCGGATGATCATAGCAATAAGTGAATATCAGCCCTTTAAGGCCGTATTTACAGGCTGTTTCGAATACCTTGAATCGCATTGCCGTGGCTGTTTCGGCAAAAGCCGGCGTGCCGAAATCGAAGATCGGTGCAATGGAATCGAAAGTCAGATGATTGTGAAATATCTTAAAGCCCGTCAACTTTGCCAGTTTTTTGGCGACGGTCAACTTCCCCGATGCCGGCGGTCCGTAGATGAATATCAGGTCCATTTATTTGCCTTCATTTTTATCAACCTATTGGATGATCCCTTAAATACTGGAGGGACATGGCGCACCATGTCCCTAAAATGCAGATTATGAATTGAAAACCGAAAAATAAGTCTCTTGGTGCCCGGGTGGTTAAATTTACTATCGCGTCCCAATAAATTTAAAACCACTTCAACAGATAGGCCATCAGTATCACCCCCAGCAAAGCGATGATGTTCAGCTTGAAGGTGAATCCCAAGGTCAATGTCATAACTAATAGATTGATGGTCACCGGCGGGTTCACCCCCGGGGTCACCGCCTTGATGAAAAAGTCGTGCACCACGCCGCTGGGCAGCAGGTATCCCACCAGGTCGCCCAGGGCGCTGCCCAACAACGCCCCGCCCAGCAGTATCAGCAGAAAGAAACCCACCCCTCTTCTCTTTAAGGCCATAATTCACCCCTCTTCTTCAAAGGCCGACGATATCGGCCTTCCTGCCGCAATTTTGGCAGTTCTTATTCTTTATTCCGGTTATCGCCGTCCGGTATCCCCGGCGTTCTATCAGCACATCCCCGCACTGGGGACAGAGGGTATCCTCTTTCCCCGGCAGGCTGAGGTTTCCCAGATAGACGTATTTGAGATCGGCCAAAGCCCGATCGTAGAATCTTATCAGCGTGCTTTCCGGCGTGGGCTCTATCTTGGTCTTATACTGCGGAAAGTACCGCGAGATATGCAGCGGGACCAGCGGATCCACGCTTTTCACGAAATTTACCAGGTCGTCAAAATTCTGGTCGGAATCATTGAGTCCCGGAATGACCAGGTTTGTCAGCTCGATATGACATCCGCCATATGCCGTCATGATGGTATCGAGCACGGTTTGCAGATCGCCCCGGCAGGTCTTTTTGTAGAAGCCGGCATCCATCGACTTAAGATCGATGTTCATGGCGTCTATCAGGGGCAGCAACTCCTCCAGCGGTTCCCGGTTGACCGTTCCGTTGGTCACCAGCACATTGACCAGACCATTCTGGCGGGCCAGCCGGCAGGCATCCAGCAGGTATTCGAACCAGATGAACGGCTCGGTGTAGGTATAGGCGATGCCGATGGAGTTAGATTTAATAGCCAGATCGACCAGCTTTTGCGGTTCGATGCATTCTGTCGGCACCTCCTGCTGGGAGATCTCCCAATTCTGGCAGAATTGGCAGTCCAGGTTGCAGCCGTTGGGACCGGTGGAAAGTATCTGCTGGCCGGGATGGAAATGGAACAGCGGTTTCTTCTCGATGGGGTCCATGGACAGCGACACCACTTGGCCGTAACTGAGGGCCTCCAGCATCCCGCCCTGATTTCGCCGGACCCGGCACAGCCCGGCCCTCCCCGGCGCTATCCGGCACAGATGGGGGCACAGCAAACATTGGACGACATCGTCCCCGGTCTTTTTATAATACTTGGCTTCCATTTTTATATTCCCGCCGTAATGTGGGTGGAGCCGGCAGATGCTGAAGTGTAAAAACCGGAAAATTTTTGTGCTCTTTGTGCCCTTTGTGGTTTAAACCTTGGGGTGGGGTCACTTTTTCTTTTTCCCGGCCGGCTTTTTCCCCTCCAGCTTAAGCAGGCCCTCCCAGCGGGGGTCCATGGATCGCTTGCCGCACCGGCATTCCCCGTTGTTGAGATCCTTTCCGCAGGTCGGGCAGATGCCCCGGCAGTCCTCCGAACAGAGCGGCTTCATGGGCAGGGCCAGTACCATGGCCTCCCTGAGGTCGGGCCACAGGTCGATCTCGTTGCCCCGGTAGGCTATCACGTTCAGGTCGTCGGAAGTGAGCTCCGCCTCCTTCCCCACCAGCGCATCCTCTAATTTTCCGGTACGGTAGAAAAGCTCCAGGGGCTGGCTGACGGCGCATTCAAAATCGTTCAGGCAGCGGGAACACTCCTGAAGGGCGGTGAAACTCAAAGCGCCCCTGACCCTCAGGGTGGTGCCGCACTTCTCGATGACCAGGTCGCCCGAAAGATCGGCGAACTCCGGAGGGTCTCCGATGCTCCCCTTTCTCTCCACCCGGTAGGGATTGAACCCCTCCCGTAATTCCTTGACCCTGATCTTCACTTGGTGCCCATTAGATTATATCGCCTTGATGATTGATCGCATGAGTTTAAAAATGGATTCCCTCTCGGGTCGGTTGAGTGCAGTAACCTGGATTTCCGCCAGAGTTTTGCTGAATGTAATGAAACGCGTGAATGACAAGTGGGTGAAAATCTTTGCGTCTTGGTGCCTTTGTGGCAAGGATAACCCGGGGGCCTATTTCTGCTGCTTCTTATCCAGGGCCCACTGGTAAGCCTCGTCCCGCATGTTGTTCCGGTAGCCGGGGTCCTGGAAGGAATATTTGAAATTGGTGTGGACGTCGTAGCGCCGTTCGATGATGGCCACCACGTCCTCGGTGAAAACCAGTTCCTCGTCGGTGGGAATGACGAACAGCTTGACCCGGGAGCTGTCGGACGAGATCACAAACTCGTGATTGCGGTTCTTGGCCGTGGTGTTCCTCTCCTGGTCCAGCACGATCCCCATCTCGTCCAGCCCGGAGACCGCCTGGGCCCTGAGCCGCGGCCCCATCTCCCCCACCCCGCCGGTGAAGACGATGGCATCCAGATGCCCCAGCGCGGCATAGTAGGATCCGATGTACTTGCGCAATTTGTAGGCCTCGATCTCGAAGGCCAGTTTGGCCCGTTCGTCGCCCTCGTCCATGGCCTTCTCGATGTCCCGGCGGTCGATGTATTTCCCGGAGATGCCCAGCACCCCGCTTTTCTTGAGGTAGATGGACTCCACCTCCCTGGTGGTCAGCTTCTCCTTGTTGCAGATGAAGGGCATCAGCCCGGGGTCCACGTCGCCGCTGCGGGTGCCCATCACCAGGCCCTCCATGGTGGTCAGGCCCAGGCTGGTGTCGTAGGAACAGCCGTTCCTGATGGCGGCCAGGCTGACCCCGTTGCCGATGTGGCAGGTGATCAGATTGACCTCGAAGGGGCTCTTCCCCAGCATCACCGCCGCCCGGCGGGCCACGTAAAGATGGGAGGTGCCGTGGAACCCGTAGCGCCGGACCCCGTACTTCTCGTACCACTCGTAGGGCACCGGGTAGATATATGATGTCTTGGGCATGGTCTGGTGGAAGGCGGTGTCCATCACCGCCACATGGGGGATGGTGGGCATCAGGGCCTGGGCGGCCCGGATCCCCAGCACATTGGGGGGGTTGTGCAGCGGGGCCAGGGCGGACAGGTCCTCGAAGGTTTTTATCACCTCCTCGTTGATCAGGGTGGATTTGGCGAATTTCTCGCCGCCGTGCACCACCCGGTGGCCCACCGCGGTGATCTCCTTGATGTCGGAGATGACCGGATGGTTCTCGTGCAGCAGTGTGTCCAGTATCAGCTGGATGGCCACTTCGTGATTGGGGCAGGATCTCTCCGCTTTGTGGGGCTCCCGATGGGGCACCTCGTGGATGATGAAGGAGCTCTCGGTGGACACCCTCTCCACCAGGCCCTTGGCCATGATCTCCTTCTGGCTATAGTTGTAAAGCTGGTACTTGACCGACGAGCTCCCGCAATTGAGCGACAGCACTATGATGTCGTTGGACACTGATACACCTCTTGAAATATATTTAAAGGTTTTTGTTAACAAGATAAGATCCGATAACCTCATCGCCTCTTAACCCAGCCCTTAAGGACTGGGTTAAGGACTCCGACTAAAAGCGATTAAGGCCATTCATGGCCTTATGTCAATTATTTTCTGCTCTCATCAGCAACGCTGCGATTCCTTGGGATATAAAGACAGTTCAACTATTTGGCCAGTATCCCGGTTATCTCCTGGCGAACGGCATGCTGTAGATCCTTTTGATCCGGCGGTGGATCCTGACCATGGCGCTTTCCCGGAAGAAGAAATGCACCTCGCGTTTGGCCGATTCCGGCGAATCGGAGGCATGGACGCAGTTGAAGCGGGTGGCCGTGGCATAGTCATGGCGAATGGTGCCGAAGGCGGCCTCATCCGGGTTGGTGCTGCCCACCAGCTGGCGCAGGTTGGCTATGGCGTTCTCCCTTTCCAGCACGCACAACACGCTGGGATCCGAGGTCATGAACTTCACCAGGGCCTTGTAGAAGTTTTTTTTGCGGTGCATCCGGTAGAACCCCTTGGCCTGGGACTCGGTCATCTTGATCATCTTCATGGCTATGATCTGGAATCCGTCCAGCTCCACCCGGTGCAGTATCTCTCCGATCAGCCCCCGCTCCACCGCATCGGGCTTGATGATCATCAGGGTCCGCTCCGGCGGCCCTTTGGGATGCTGCTGCCCGGTCATTTCTTGGCTTCCTTTCCCAGCTGGAACCCTATCTCCAGAGCTTTCTTATTCTTTTCCTCGGTTCCCTTGGGAATGCGGGAAAGCAAAGATTTTTCCAGGGCCTCCCGGCTGACCACCCCGGTGATCTGGGCGATGGCCGCCAGGGCGATGACGTTGGCGATGATCTCCAGCCCCACCTCCTCGCGGGCCTTCAGGCTCAGGGGCAGGCTGATCACTCCGGGCTTGTCGACATTCTTGACGTACCAGGAATCCACGATGGCCACGGCGTCGGGGTTGAGGTCGCTGCTGTATTTCTCCCAGGCCTCCTGGGTCATGGCCAGCAGGATGTCGATGGCGGTGGCCTTGGGGTAGAAGATCTCCTTGTCGGAGATTATCACCTCGGCCTTGCTGGCCCCGCCCCGGGCCTCCGGGCCGTAGCTCTGGGATTGGACCACGTTCTTGCCGTCATATACCCCGGCGGCCTCGGCCAGAACGATCCCGGCGGTGATCATCCCCTGGCCGCCGGAACCGGAAAGACGTATCTCGTATCTGTTCTTCATTTTATATCCTCTGTTGGGGCGAGGTTACCTCGCCCTTACTTATCTGTTGGGGGCGCGGTCACCGCGCCCTTGCTGGTTCTTCGTCTACTGTTGGGGCACGATGCATCGTGCCCTTACCATTATCATATTATTTCCCCTGGGCCTTGCGGATGATCCGGTCGTAGATCTCGGTATAGGGTATGGTCTCCACGTCGTGGAAGATGCCGGTCACTATCTTTCCGCTTACCTGATCCATGGGTAGTTTTTCAGCAGCCTTGATGTTGATGGTATTGGCCTTCTGCCACTGCAGCATCTTGACCGCACTGCCCTCCTTGTTCAGCCGGCCGTAGAGGGTGGGACAGGGGCTGATGGCCTCCACCAGGGAGAATCCCTTCTTGGTCAGGGCGGTCTCGATCAGTTTTTCCAGCTCCAGGGCGTTGTAGGCCACTCCCCGGGCGGTGAAGGCCGCGCCGGCCGCCTGGGCCAGGGCGCAGGGATCGAAATCGCGCTCGGCCGTGCCGTAGGGCGCGGTGGAGGCCCGCTTGCCGATGGGGGTGGTGGGCGAGTACTGCCCGCCGGTCATCCCGTAGATGTTGTTGTTCATCAGGATCACGGTCAGGTCGGCGTTGCGGCGGCAGGCATGGATGAAATGGTTGCCGCCGATGGCCAGAGCGTCGCCGTCCCCGGTGATCACGATCACATGCAGTTTGGGATTATGCAACTTGACCCCGGTGGCAAAGGCGATGGCCCGGCCGTGAGCGGTGTGCAGGCTGTTGAAATCCACATACACCGGCATTCGGGAGGAACAGCCGATGCCGGAGACCATCACCATCTCGTCCCGGGACCAGCCCAGTTTCTGGACCGCCCGGATGATGGCCCCCTGGACTATGCCATGGCCGCAGCCCGGGCACCAGACATGGGGAAACTTCTTGCCGGGCCGAAGCATTTCATAGGATGGGTGCATTCTCATTTTGTCACCTCCACAATGGCGTTCAGCACTTCGTTGGGGGTCAGCATCTCGCCGTCATAGCGCTGGACCGGAACCACCTTGGTGTGGGTCTGGTTCAGGCGCTGGATCTCGCCCAGCAATTGACCCTGACTGATCTCGGCCACGATCATGGTTTTGACCTTGCGCAAGATCTCTTCCAGGGCCTTGTCCGGGAAGGGCCAGATGGTGGTGGGTCTCACTAATCCGGCTTTGATGCCACTGGCCCGGGCCTCCCGGATGGCTTGCTGGGCGCTGCGGGCCGCTCCGCCGTAGGAAAAGACCGCGATCTCGGCGTCATCCATGAATTCCTGGTCCACTTCCAGCAGCTCGGCCCGGTGGCCCTCGATTTTATCTTTCAGGCGGTCCATCTTCCACTGGATCTCGTCGGACCGGCCAGTGGGAAATCCGTGCTGATCGTGGGTCAGGCCGGTGATATTGAAGCGGTACCCGCTGCCCATGGAGGCATATGGCCCTCCCACGCTGCTTCCGTCGCCGTAATGGGTATATTCAGCCGGGCTGACCGTCGGCTGGGGATGGGTATATAATTCCAGCTCTCCCGGGGCAGGCATCTCCATCTTCTCACGCATGTGCCCGATGAATTCGTCCAAAAGGAGGATCACCGGCATCCGGAATTTTTCGGCCAGATTGAAGGCCTTGACGGTAAGCTTGAACGATTCCTCCACCGATGAGGGGCAGAGCGCGATGGTGGGGTGGTCGCCGTGGGTGCCCCAACGGGCCTGCATCATGTCGGCCTGGGCCCCCTTGGTGGGCAACCCGGTGGAAGGTCCACCCCGCTGGACGTTGACGATGACGCAGGGGATCTCGGCCATGCAGCCATATCCCAGCAGTTCCATCATCAGGGAGAATCCCGGCCCGGAGGTGGCGGTCATGGCCTTGGCCCCTGCGGCGGCGGCCCCCAGAATGGTGCCGATGCCGGCGATCTCGTCCTCCATCTGGATGAACCGGCCGCCTTTTTTCGGCAGCATCAAAGCCATATCCTCGGCGATCTCGGTGGAGGGCGTTATGGGATAGCCTCCGAAAAAATTGCATCCGGCATATAGGGCGCCCAAGGCGCAGGCTTCGTTGCCCTGCAGTAATCTGATATCCTTGTTCATTTCTTTTTCTCCCGGGTTAGAAAGATGGCCAGGTCCGGACATCTTATTTCGCACTGTTTGCAGAAGATACAGTCGTCCGGACGGGCCACTACAGGCTTGCGGTCCTCGCCCATCTCCAGGACATTCTTGGGACAGAAAGCCACACAGATCTCGCAGGATTTGCACCAGGGCTTGTAGACATACACCGGCAGGTCATAGCCCTTTTTAAAATCCTCCTCGATGGCAAGCCTGGCCTCCATCACATCGGTATTTTTGGCCATAAAGTCTCCCAATATATTTAATGTTTTACTTTATCAGATTCACTCAACACCAAGAATTGTTCCTGCTTTACCGTTTAGCGCTTCGGCTGCCTTTTCCAGGGAAGTGATAATAACCTGTCTGCCCCCGTATTCCAAGAATTGAATGGCGGCCTCGATCTTGGGGCCCATGCTGCCGGCTGCAAAATGCCCCTCGGCCAGGTATCTTTTGGCCTCAGCCAATGTGGCTCTGTTGAGCTCCTTGTGGTCCGGCTTTTTATAGTTCAGCGAAACCTTTTCCACCGAGGTCAGTATCAAGAGGGTCTCGGCCTCAATGTCGCGGGCCAGGACCGCCGAGGCTCGGTCCTTGTCTATCACCGCATCCACCCCCTCATAGCCTCCGTCATTCTTGGCATACACCGGCACCCCTCCGCCCCCGGCGGCGATGACGATGGTCCCGGAATGCACCAGTTCCTTGATGGTCCGGCGGTTGACGATGGAGCGGGGAATGGGGGACGGCACAAAGCGACGGTAACCCCGTCCGGCATCTTCTTTGACCACCCAGCCGCGTTTAAGCAAAGCTTCAACTTCATCCTGCTTATAATAGGGGCCTATTGGTTTGGAAGGATCCAATATCGAGGGATCATCCTTATCTACCACCACCTGAGTGACCATGGTAACCACGTCACGATCGATCTTCTCCCTGATCAGATTGTTCTGAAGGGATTGCTCTATCATGTAACCCATCCCGCCCTCGGTGTCGGCCACAATGACACCCAAAGGCAGGGCCGGAATGCCGTCCGGGAAGGTCCGTTCAACGCGAAGCAGGGCATTGCCCACCTGGGGGCCGTTGCCGTGGGAGACGGCCAGGTTGTAGCCTTCCTTGACCAGCTCGGTGATGGCCAGCACCGCCTGCCGGGTGTTGGCGAACTGCTGGTGAATGTCTTCCTTGCCGGTGGCGCCGATGGCGTTCCCGCCCAGGGCCACCACCGCGGTTTTAGTATTGGGCATATATTTCTCTTAAGGTTGGTATCACGGCAAAGACCCCACTCTCTGCAACAGGGGGAAATATCCCCGCAGCGCAGAGCAATGAGGCCGTTGCAATGGTTAAGGTTTTATTATTTTTTGATGACCTTTTTGATGGCCGCAGTTAGATCGGGATGGGAGGTCTCCTTGAGGTCATATCCCACCCGAACCGCCGGTTTGGGGAATTTGACCAGGCGGCGCAGGTCGATGGGCGTTCCCACCACATACATGTCACAGGGCGTCCGGTTGATGGTGGCCTGGAGGTCCTTGATCTGCTTGTCGGAATAGCCCATGGCCGGAAGCAGTACGCCGATGCCGGGGTATTTCTTGAAGGTGTCGGCAATGGTGCCCACTGCGTAGGGACGGGGGTCTATCATCTTGGCCACCCCGTGTTTCTTGGCCGCCACCACCCCGGCGCCGTACTTCATCTCGCCATGGGTCAGGGTCGGGCCGTCTTCGATCACCAGCACCCTCTTCCCTTTAAGGCTCTTGGGCTGTTCCACCGTTACCGGGGAATCGGCGTCGATCACCAGCGCATTGGGATTGGCCATTTTGATATTGGCTTTGACGGTCTTGATGTCCTCTTTCCTGGCGCTGTCCTCCTTGTTGATGACGATGACATCGGCCCGGCGCAGATTGACCTCGCCCGGATAATATGACAGCTCATGCCCCGGACGGTGCGGATCCACCACCACTATCTCCAGGTCGGACTTGTAGAACGAGAAGTCGTTATTGCCGCCGTCCCAGACGATGACATCGGCCTCCTTCTCGGCCTGGCGCAAAATGGCCTCGTAGTCCACCCCGGCGTAGATAACGTTGCCGCGCACCACATGCGGCTCGTACTCCTCCATCTCCTCGATGGTGCAGTTATGCTTGGCCAGGTCCTGGACCGTGGCAAAGCGCTGGACCTTCTGCTTGACCAGGTCGCCGTAGGGCATGGGATGGCGGATGGCCACCACCTTCTTGCCCAGGGCCATCAGGATCTCGATCACCCGGCGGGTGGTCTGGCTCTTGCCGCTGCCGGTGCGCACCGCACAGACGGAGATCAACGGCTTGGTGGACTTGATCATGGTATCCTTGGGGCCCAGCATCATGAAATCCGCCCCGGCGGCGTTGACCACGGCCGCCTTGCCCATGACGTAGGCGTAGGGCACATCGGAGTAAGCAAACACCACCTGGTCGACCTTCAGTTTGGCGATCAGCTTGGTGAGTTCTTTCTCATCGTAGATGGCAATGCCCTTGGGGTAAAGCTTTCCGGCCAGAGCCGCCGGATATTTGCGCCCGGCAATATCGGGGATCTGGGTGGCGGTGAAGGCCACCACTTCGTAATCCTTGTTGTCGCGAAAATAGGTATTGAAATTATGGAAATCGCGCCCGGCGGCTCCCATGATCAGCACTCTTTTTTTGGACATCTTTGGCTCTCCTGTTTATTTGATTCATTTATTTCCGGTTAAATAAAAAAAGGCAATGCTCCGCAGTAAAGTAAATAATACAGCGATCGTGCAAATGCCCGAAATGATTCTAAATTCAGTCGAAGGGGTCTTCCCGAAGCCAGTCTAATATGTAATTACGCGATAACAACATACGGAATATTTCCATTTGTGGAATTAGGGTTGTATTTTAACACCAATACGGGCTTATGTCAAGGATAAAAGGCCTGGCATCGAAAGACTTTAAATTAAGGTTGTAAAATAATAAAGGGGCTGTCCTTTAAAACAGCCCCTTATGTTTTATCATCTAGGTTAAGACAGTTACCTTACTATCAACAGTTTTTTAGTAGAGCTGAACTCCCCGGCTTGTCCGCCGGAGCCTTGGCATAGGCGGGCCTGCAAGCGGTAGAAGTAGATGCCGTTGGGCAGGGTATTGTCGTTCCAGCTGATCTGGTGGTACCCGGCCGGCTTGGTTCCCTGGTCGAACCGTTTGATCGCCTGGCCCACCACGTTGTAGACCGTCAGGCTGGCCTTGCTCTCCTTCGGCAGCTGGTACTTGAAGATGGTCTGACCCCGCGACGGGTTGGGATAGGCATTCTGAAGGGCATAGACCGTCGGCAATGATGTTCCCGGCTTCCCCGCCACCCCCGAGGGCCCGATGGCCTTGAAGCTATAAGTACTGCTGGTGCTTTGGTGGTCCAGCATGTCGCTGATCTTGAGGTAATAACTGACACTCAGGGTCTCGTCGGTGGCTGGATTTATCTCCGGTATGCTGTCCCTCAATGAGTCCGAAACCGAGAACATGGCCGTGCTGTCCCACCCTCCCCCGTTGATCCGGGTGAACATATAAGCTGTCTTGACCCCGCTCAGGTCATAGACCTTGCTGCTTACCTCGTACGGCCCGTAGGGAGAGCTGGGGTCGTCGGGTAAGTTTGTGACATACTGGATATCCGGTGCGGTGGTGTCTATCCCAAAGGTCCGGTAGGCCGAATAGATCCCAAAATTCCCGGCCAGGTCAAAGGCCATCACCCGCCAGTAGTATTGACCTTCCGACAGGTTGAAGCTATCCAGCAGGATATTTGTGGTATCTTCGATGATCGGCGAGGCAAAGGTGTTGTTGGTGTCCAATTGTATCACGTATGACACCTCCGAGGCCTTGGCCGCAGGCGATGCCTTCTTGGCCACCTCAGTCCAGCTGCAGACCAAGGTGGTATCTATGGTCCAGCAATCATCAATCGGGGATAGCAGGGTCGGAACGTTCGGATCGTGCGTATCCACTGTCAAATACCTGAGGCCTGAGATGCTGGTATTGCCAACAGTATCCCGGGCCACCACCCGCCAGCAGTAATTGCTGTCGGCCAGGATCAAAGCTATGCTGGTGTCGGTCAAGGTGGTCTCGGCCAGGCCCTCGGTGAACCCTGCATCGTAGGCATATTGTAAAGTGTAGTTCTTCAGGCCGCTGATGCTATCAAAACAGCTATTCCAGATAAAATTGTTATTGCTTTGGTTGGTGATCAAGCTGTCATTGGGGCTGATCAACAAGGCCATTGCCGGTGAGGTTGTATCATAACCAAAGTTAAAGAAGCCCGATATGCCCGGAGGATTGCCGGCCTCATCGTAGGCCTCCACCAGCCACCGGTAACGGCCCTGAGATACCAATAAAGTGTCCGATGTCAGAGACGTAGTGTCGACAACAACCGGATTTATGGTATCGGACAAAGCATAGGCTTTCAGCACATAATACACCGCCGAGGCCTTGGTCTTTTTGCTGACTGCGCTCCAGGTGCAGAAGGCGGTATCAGATGACAACCAGGCATTATTGGCCGGGGTCAGCAGACTGGGATCAATCGGACTGGTGACGTCGATCTCAAACCTCCAAACTGACGAATACTCTCCCACATTGCCGCAGGCGTCCACCGCCCGCACCCTCCAGTAATGCAGGCTGTCGGCTAATGAGACCGTCAGGACCAGCCCGGTATCCGCTACCGCGGTATCCTGCAGGGCCGCAGTGAAGCCGGAGTCAGCCGCGCACTGAAGACGATAGTGTCCCAGCCCGAAATCATCGGCGGCCGGGCTCCACCGGAAGGTCACCGCGGAATCCCCGGAGATGGCGCCGTTGGTTGGCCAGGCCAGGGCCGGGGCCGCCGGCGGGGCGTTGTCTATGGTGACCAGGGCTGTGGCCTGGTTGCCCCACAGGGTGTCGGAAAGTCTGACCTCCCCCACCCGGTATACGACCGTATCTACAAGTCCGCTGACGGTATTGCCCGGCAGGCTCAGGTTGCTGGCGCTGTCGGTAATCCCGGCGCTGACGCTGATCACCTGCAGCACCAAGCCCGCCTGGGCGGTCTCCAGATCGCAGTCATTGAGCAGCAGCTGGGCCAGCATGAAGGTGGTATCCGATCGCAGTGTATCCTGAAAGGCAAAGGGGGCGTTGTCCAGGGCCTTCAGGCCGGGATAGGTGCTATCGGCCCGTATGTTCCAAACACCGGAAAAATCCCACACGGAAAAACTGGCTGACTGTTTCATGGCCGTTATGGCCAGGCCGGTGGCCGAAAACGTGGCGCCGAGGTCGCTGTACCCCAGGCCGCTGCTTTTGCCGGATGATTCGATTCCCCAATAGCTGGTATTCACCGTACTAGCGGAGTTCCACCCCACCAGCCCGCCCGCATAGGCACTTCCAGTCACAAATCCGGTGGAGTAGCTCTGGCTGATGGTGGCGGAGGTCTTATTATAGCCCACCAGGCCGCCGACGGCGCTGCTACGGACCAAGGTCACCGGGCCGGTGGCATAGCATTTGTTCACCGTGCTATACCTGATGTTGTAACCCACCAGGCCGCCGACGCAGCCCCCGCCGTACACGGTTCCGGTGGCGAAGCTTTCTGTGACGCTTCCATAGTTGTCGATGGACCCGATCAGGCCGCCCACAAACGATAAGGTGTCCGACACCATCCCAGTCGAGTAGCAGCGGCTGACCGCGCTTTGGTCGACCAAGCCGATCAGACCGCCGACGTGGTAATATCCGCCCGTTACCTGGCAGTTGGAGTGGCAATCGCTCACCGCGCCGCTACTGATCAAATAGCCGGAAAGGCTCCCGACCGTTCCATAGCCGGAGACAACGCCACCCGCCAGTCCCAAGCTGTCTATGGTGGCGCCGCTGGCATAGCCGAACAGCCCCACATAGTCGGTCGTCGGCCGGTTGATGTATAGATTCGAGATCAGATGCCCGGCCCCGTGGAACTTCCCGGTGAACTTGGAGCTGCCGTTCCCAATGGGAATGAAGCCTTCCCCGCCGTTCTCGGAAGCCGAAGGCGAGGCATCAATATCGGCCGTCATCCGGTATACCGCCCCCAGGTGGTAGGTGGAATTGATCCCCACCGTCTTGAGGTCGGTGTAATTGGCAATCAGAAAAGGATCGCCCTCAGTGCCGCTGCCGTCCAGGGTCACCAAAGTGAGTTGCGCGGACGCGATGTTCCCCCACAGGGTGTCGGAAGCCCGGACTTCGCCCACCCGGTACTTGACCGCGGCCACCGTCCCGTTGGGGATGCCGCCGGAAAAGGTTAGGGTGGTGGTGCTGTCGGTGGTACCGGCGCTGGTGCTTGTCACTTTAAGTACCAGAGCGCTGCCGGCCGTCTCCACGTCGAAATCGTTAGACAAAAGATTCGACAACGGGAAGGATCTGTCGGAGGTAAGGGTGTCGTTAAAGGCGAACGGTGCGTTGTCCAAGGCCTGCAGGCCGGGATAGGTGCTGTCGGCCCGGATGTTCCAAACACCGGGAAAATCCCACCCGGAAAAACTGGCCGATTGCCTCATCGCCGCGGTGGTCAGTCCGGTGGGGACCCCCGTCCCACTGTTGGATCCGATCCCGGTCGTCTGTCCCGACGCATCGATGTCCCAGTAGCTGCCGGACACCGTAGTGGTCTTGTGGTAGCCGATAATCCCCCCGACGGTGCCGCCTCCGGCCACTTTCCCGCTGGAATAACAATCGCTGACCGTGCCGATGCTCCAGCCGTAATTGTATCCCACCAGGCCTCCGATGTACTGTCCAGAACTGGTGACGCTGCCGGTGGCATAGCATTTGATGATCGACCCGGCGTAATAGAAGTAATTGGATCCGACCAGACCACCCACATTGTTTTCCGAGCCTGTCACCGGACCGGTGGCATAGCACTTGGTAAGGGTGCTCGACGAATTGGACCCCGCCAGCCCCCCCACCGAACCGGTTCCCGAGACCGGGCCGGTGGCATAGCTGTCATATACCTTGCCGTAATAGTTGCTTCCCACCAGACCGCCAGTTCCGTTGCCACCGGATACCTGGCAGTACGCATAGCATCTATCGATGGTCCCAGCCGTGGAATAGCCATTATTGCGGCCAGCCAACCCGCCCGCCGTCCCCCCATTGCCGATTACGGTTCCTGTGACATAGCATTGATTGATGGTGCCATCATTTTCTCCCGCTATACCGCCGACATAGGACCAGGCTCGCAGGTACAGATCTTCAAGCCCCAGGCTATCCACCAAGCCTTTGGTATAAGAGAACAAACCTGCAAACGAACTATCGGGACGGTTGATGGTTAAATTCCTGATGACATGTCCCGATCCATGCAAGGTGCCCGTAAAAAAGGGCACCGATCTGCCGATGGGAGTAAATCCACTTCCCCCGTTCTCCGTAGCCGAGGCCGAGGCGTCGATATCAGCGGTCATCCGGTAAACTGCACCAAGGCCATACGTCGTTCCAACAGCCTTCAGATCGGCATAATCCTCCACCAAATAGGGATCGGCAACGGTTCCGCTGCCGGACATCACTCCGCCAACGGCATAAGCCGTGGTATGAGCAACAAATGCACCGACAATCATATTAATGCTAAGGAACAAATAGTGCCTTATTGTGACAGATGATATTTTATTCATAAAAAGAAACCTCTATCAGTTGAGTCCATTATATGCTTACTTATAGCCGGATGCAATAGATGTCAAAAGTATATTTCCAACAGGTATCTACGCCAAGGGAAGCCTACAAGTTCTCCAGCAGTTCATCCAGGTCCCGGCAGATGAACAGCGGCATCTTGGGCAGAGACCGGATAAAGACCTTGCCGTATTCGGTGGCGGTTATCCGGCTGTCGCCCACCACCACCGCCCCGAAGTCGGTCCGGCTGCGGATCAGCCGCCCGAAACCCTGGCGGAAGCGAATCACCGCCTCGGGCAGCAGATACTGGTTGAAGGAGCTGCCCCCGGCCTGCTCGATGGCCTGGCAGCGGGCGCTGACCAGCGGATCGCTGGGCACCGAGAACGGCAGGCGGGCGATGATCAGCAGTTCGCAGGCCTGGCCCGGCAGGTCCACCCCCTCCCAAAAACTGTTGGTGCCGAAAATGATGGTGTCCTTCTCGTTCAACGACCGCTCCACCAGCTGGGCCGGGTTGCCGTCCAGCCACTGGGCCAGGACCTTCAGGTTGCCGCTCTCCTGTACCTGCTGGTAGCTTCTCTTCAACTGATCGAAGGCGGTGAACAGCACCAGGGTCCCCACCTTGGTGGACTCCAGCACCTCCTGGACCATGTCGTTGAAGGCCTTGTCGTAGTCCGGCAGCTTGGGCGACGGCAGATAGGTGGGCACGAATATGGCCGCCTGCTTATTGAAATCGAAGGGCGACGCCAGTGCGGAGCAGACCACCCGGTCCTGGTCAACCAGAGATAATCCGACGCGATTCTTGAAAAAGTCGAATTTGCCGTCCACCGCCAAAGTGGCCGAGGTGAACACCGCCGTCTTGACCCTGGGGAACATGATCTTGGCCAGCACCTGGCCCACCTCCAGCGGGCCGGCCACCAGCTTGATCCCGTGGTTGTGGTCGCCCGGCTCCATCCAGAAGATGTAGCCCTTGTCGTCGGCCGCTGCCAGTTTGCCCAGGGTGTTGCCGATGTTCCTGGCCTCCAGGCTGCGCCCGGATATCTCCTGACGCAGGGTATCCAGTTCGTCGGAATCGGCCGCCTCCACATCGGCCAGCCACTGGTTCAACAGGCTCAGGGAATCGGTCAGGCGGTCTAAAAGCCCCATCAACTCCTGGGCTTGCTCCAGCACCGACTGCTGGAAGCCGTCGCCCTCCAGGTAGCGCCTTTTCTCCTGCCGGCCCTTGGGATCGCCCAGCTCCCACTTTCGTTTGAAGAACCGGTCGGCGGTCTTGCCGGCCTCCAGTATCTGCTGAACTATGTCCAGCGATGATTTCTCGATGGATCCGGCCACCTCCTTGTTAAGGCCGGATTTTTTCAGCCAGTGATTCAGGGTGGGCAGCAGTCCGGATTCCACCGGGCTCCGGTTGAATATCCCGGACAGGAACCGGGACACCGTCCAGCGGTCCAGGCTGTAGCCCAGAAAATCGGTGGCCGTCTTTTCGATGTTGTGGGCCTCGTCGATGATCACCCGCTGGTAGTCCGGCAGCACCCCGCTGGGCATCACCAGGTCGGTGAACAGCAGGGAATGATTCACTATCACCAGATCGGCCTCCTCGGCCCTTTTCCTGGCCTGCGCCATAAAGCATTTCTTAACGAATTTGCAGCGGTGATTATGGCAGGCGGTGTGGTCGGAGCAGATCTTGCCCCACAGTCCGGGCGCCCGGCCGGGGGAGAATCCCCGGTGCTCGGCCACATCGCCGCCGGCCGTGGTCCCGGCCCACCGGCACAGGATCAGGGCCTCCTCCCTTTCGTCCGGGGTCAGGAAAAGCTCGGGATGCAGCATCACCTCCTGCCAGCGCCGCCAGCACAGATAATTGTTCCGCCCTTTGAGCACGGTGGCGTTGAAATATCCGGCCGCCGCGCGCAGGATCGGCACATCCTTGCCGTAGAGCTGCTCCTGAAGGGTCTTGGTCTGGGTGGAGATCACCACCCTTTCGTTGTTCAGCCGGGCCCAGATGGCCGCCGGGGCCAGGTAGGCCAGGCTCTTGCCGGTGCCGGTGCCGGCCTCCACGCACAGGAACTCGTCGTTGACAAAGGCCTCCATCACCGAGCGGGCCATGTCCATCTGCTCCTGGCGGGATTCATAGCCCGCCCCCAAAACCCCGGCCAGTCTTTTATCCGGGCCGAAGATCTCCTCCAGGTCATCGGCCCTGGGAGCCGCCGCTCCGGCCGGAATTTTCTCCCGGTCTGTTTTTTGATCAACCGTGATGCCGGTCTGCCTGGTCTCCGACATCGCCCGGGACAACAGCAGGCGGTGGAACGGCAGGGCCAGGTGCGACATCGCCTGCAGCATCGGCAGGTCCAGGTCCAGCAGCTGGTCATATAGCTTGAGGAACAGCAGTGCGGTGGAATGGGCGTCATCATCGGCCCGGTGGGCCTGCCCGGGATCGATCCCGTAGGCCGAGCAGAGGTTTTTGAGGCTGTGGCTCTTGTTGTCGGGAAGCAGGGCCCGGGCCAGGGTCAGGGTGTCCCAGCAGGGATTGGCGATCTCCAGGGCGGCCTTAAGGAATTTCAGGTCGAACTGGGCATTGTGGAACACCAGCGGCAGCTCCCCCATGAACTGCTGGAGGTCGGCGGCGCAACCCTCCAGGGGCGGGGCGTCGTCTATCTCGGCCTGGGTGATGCCGGTCAATCCCTGGATGAAAGGCGGCACCTTCCGCTCGGAGCGGACCAGGGTCTGGAACCGGGCGGTGACCGCCCCGTTCTCCACCCTGACCGCGCCCAGCTCGATGATCTGGTCCCGATCCCAGTTGAGCCCGGTGGTCTCGATGTCCACCGCAACAAAGGCGAGGGGCTCTTCCCTCGCCTGCTGGTCGATTATTTTCTCTTTCTTTTTTCTGGACATTATTCAAGATACCTACTCACAAATTATCAAGAGACATTATAACAAAATAGTCAAATTTTCTCTAATCAAGCATTGCTGCCTTTGCGTCTTGGTGGCAGAATAATCCCTGTCAGCAATATGCGATTTGTTCCCTGGATTCCCGCATTCGCGAGAATGACAAGGCAGCAATAATAGCTTCTGTGTTCTCCGCGTCTCTGCGGTAAAACTTATTTCTTGTCGTCCAGCACTTCGTTCATCTTCTTCATGGCGCAGAACTCCCCGCACATGGTGCAGACCCCGGATTCCTTCCGGGGGGCGGATTCGAACACCTGCCGGGCATAGGGCGGGTTGATGGACAGCTCGATCTGCTTCTTCCAATCCAGTTTCTTCCGGGCCTGGGACATGGCCCGGTCCCAATCAGCCGCCCCGGGCGCCTTTTTGGCCAGGTCGGCGGCGTGGGCCGCTATCCGCAGTACTATCACCCCTTCCCGGACGTCCTCCAGGGTGGGCAAACGCAGGTGCTCCGACGGGGTGACGTAGCACAGGAAGTCGGCCCCGAAGTAGGCCGCCCAGGCCCCGCCGATGGCCGCGGTGATGTGGTCGTAGCCCGGGGCGATGTCGGTTACCAGCGGGCCCAGCACGTAGAACGGCGCCCCCTTGCAGATCTCCTTCTGGATCCTGATGTTGGTCTCGATCTGGTCCATCGAAACGTGCCCCGGCCCCTCCACCATGGCCTGGACCCCGGCCTTCCGGGCCCGGTCCACCAGCTCGCCCAGGATCAGCAGTTCCTCCAGCTGGGCCCGGTCGGTGGCGTCGGCCGTACAGCCGGGCCGAAAGCCGTCCCCCAAACTCAAGGTGACGTTATATTCTTTGCAAATATTCAATAAACGGTCGAACTGGCTGTAAAGCGGATTCTCGGCCTGGTTGAAATTCATCCATTCGATCATGAAGGCCCCGCCCCGGCTGACCACCCCGGCCACCCGGCCCTCCTCCTTGTAGCGGGCCACCGACTGCAGGGTGACCCCGCAATGCACGGTGATGAAATCCACCCCGTCCCTGGCCTGCTTCTCGATGACCCCAAAGATCTCATCGGGCGTCATCTCCACCAAGGATTTCTTCTTGGCGGCGGCCTCGATGGCCGCCTGGTAGACGGGCACCGTGCCCAGCGGAACCGGGCATTGATTGATTATCTCCCGCCGGATGGCGTCGATATCACCGCCGGTGGACAGGTCCATGATGGCGTCGGCCCCGGCCCCTATGGCCGCCTTTAGCTTCTCCAGCTCGCCGGCCAGATCCGACAGGTCCTGGGAGGTCCCGATGTTGGCATTGACCTTGATCCGCATCCCGGCCCCCACCGCGCAGGGCTTGAGCAGGCGGTGGTTCTTGTTCATGGGAACCACTATGGTCCCCTGCTCCACGCCGTTCTTTATATGCTCAAAAGAAACCTTTTCCTCTTCGGCGATGCGTTTTAAGATGGATTCGTTCAAATTTATCACCTGGCTCTCCCTCTGTTTAAATACTGAAGAAGTATGATACGACATTGCGGCTTAAAAGTCAAGAAACACAAGGCCCGGCAATCGCCTCATAAAAAAGGCGACGGGCCCTGCCGGCCCGCCGCCTGATTAAATTTCCCTCTTTCATTTCAACATGATGAATCTGACCGATCTTTCGATGCCCAGAGCCGTCAGCCGGCAGAAATAGACCCCGGCCGAAACCTTTTTCCCAAATCGATCGCTGCCGTCCCAGGTGAAGGTCCGCACTGCTCCGGCCGGCACGGTGCCCTGGGGCAGGCTCTTTACCCGGCGTCCCGTAATATCGTAGATATCCAGAACCGCCGGCCCGGAAGCCGCTAACTGATAGCGGATATGGATCCCAGATCGTCCGGGATTTGGGTATGGCTGTTCCAGCCGGGTGATGAAGACATTGACCCCCGGCCTTCCGGCCACTCCGCTGTCGGTGGACAGGCTGAAATTGATGGTGCTGTCGTTCTCGAATTTCAGGCTGTCGTAGATGACGGTGGTGTATCCCGCGGCCGAGGCCTTCAGGCTGTAATAGTCATCTTGGTTCCAGCGCAGTTGATAGGTCCCGCCGCTGTCGGTGGTGTCGCTTCTAAGGCCGACGATCTCCACCAGCGCCCCGGGGATGGGGTTCCCGCCGCCGCTGTCGCTGACAATGCCGGTGATCAATATCGGCGCCAGTTGCATGTCCAGATTGGTAACGCTGTCTATCCTCACCCGAACCTCATCGGCCCATTTTTCGTGGTACCCGATGGCCGAATAGATCAGATCATACTGCCCTGTCATCAGCATCCGGTGATAATCGCCGATGGTGTCAGTATAGACCGGTTTGTCTATCCCGAAGGGGACCACCGAGGCCCAGTTGATGGGCAGCCCGGTCAGGGAGTCGGTGACGATCCCCTGCAGGCCCCACCCGGCCTGCCGGATGAAATACAGCATCCCTTCACGGTTATCTGACCAGTATGATGGCAACTGGCTTGCCGGAGGCCATTTGGTGCCGATCTCCATGGTAATATCCAGACAGGAGGTAACGTGATATGACCAATCCTGCAGGGACCCGTAAACATAATACCAATCCCAGCCGTTGGTCACCCCGCTGTCAAAAACCGTGCTGGCATACATCGGAGGATTCAGCCGTGAATACCCCAGTGAAACCTCCTTAGCCAGAGCATCATCGGGGCAACGGACGACAGTATAATCCCACGGATAGTTGGCGACCAGGGCCCCTCCATGGTAATTCAGCGAAAGCACCCCACGTTTACCCGACCAAAAGTCGATCATCCGCTGTGTCTCAACCTCATTGTTATAAGTATCATCCTCGCCGATTGAACCATCCGGAACTGGGAAGTTGCGATTCAAATCCATACTGTTGGCGTTATACCGTTGGTTCAATTCATAGCCGTCTGGATTCAATGAAGGCATAAACCAGATTTCCCTTGAATCCACCAGATCCTTAATGGTGATAATCGAGCCATATACTTTTGTCAATGAATCTATCATCGCCAAACAAAGTTCTCTGCCCACCGTTTCATCGCCATGAATATTGGCGGCCAATCGAACCTCTGCTTCATTCTCATTGGAATCAGGATTGTCGGTTACCAAAAAGGCCCACAAATCCCTGTTTTGTACCGATTTCCCTATGGATACCTTCTTCGTGATCGCCGGGTACAGAGAATGGATCGAGTCCAAAAAACTGGTCATTTGAGTATAGTTATGATATTGAGTGGCGATCTTGGGATCAACCTTTTCTATGGTCCTGCCCTCCACCTTCCAGCCCGAAGAGATCAGCTCATCTATCTTTTCCCGGGTAACCCGGGCCTCGATATAGCCGTCCTTAAGTTCTTCGATGCCCACCCCCAGGGCGTTAAATTTGTAAACATCGTCATGGGTGGTGATGTATATCTTCACCGGGATCAGGGTGTTTATATTGATCTCTTCGGCCCGGATGTATTGTACGGTCAAAGAGAACAGAGCGGCTGCTATTGCCAGTATCAGTGATTTTTTCATTTGTTCTTATTTCTTTTTCAGTTTTGCGACACTCGATCACTTTTGACCCAACCCCTGCCCCTTTTGGGAAGGGGTTTGATAGTCCCCTCCCAATCGAGGGGGGTCCGTCATCCCCAGCCGTGCCCGGCGGGTGCTTCCCGACTTGCCGGCTGTCGGCAAAGTCCTTCTCCAGCGCCCCGGCGTAATCCGCTTCGGAGAAACCGGGACAGAGTTCCTTCAGAGCACCCAGCTGGAATTTCCAGACCGCTTTCCATTCCCGACCCTTGAGCTCGGGCCAGCGGCCGTCGCGGTAACGGTCGGCCAGTTCGTAGGCAACGGCATCAAGACCGGAAATATTGCTCATGCCGTGGGCACTCACCTCAACAGGATCATCTTATAGGCTCGGAAATAAGCGGGCGTCGCCAGGCGATAGATGTATATCCCGCTGGAGACCTTCCGCCCGCTCTCATCCCGCCCGTCCCAGGTCGCCTGCCCGCTGGTCCCCGCCGTCTGGATGCCGCTGATCAGCGTTCTGACCTTCCGGCCCATGATATCGTATATCGAAAGGTCAACCTTTCCGGCGGAGGATAGCTGGTAATTTATCCTGACCGGAGCCGAGGCCGGATTGGGTTTAATTAGTTCCAGTTTTGTTACTTTGATGTTCGGGAAAGAAGGTTTGCCGGATACCCCGGTTACCACATCAACCCGGTGCGGCTGACAATAATCGCCCCAGCCGTGTTCGGCCTCATAGGCCTTCACCAGATAATGGTAGTCACCGGACGTTTTTGACAAGGCATAGGAGGTGTCCGTCACCGCGCTGTCCAGCACTGCATCGCCGGAATAAACCGCTACCGGTCGAAGATCGTCGATAAAAACTCCCGGTTCGGTAACATAGCTGTCTGCCAAATATCGTACCCTGATATAAATATATTGTCCGGCGTAGGCGTTTAGTGAATACGCTTTTCTGACCCAGACGCTCGAAAGCCCGCTGAATTTATCCAGCAGGGTCCAGTTCCGCCCGTCTAATGAGACCTCAACCACCACCACATCGTAAAGCGGCTCGGTATCATACCAGCACCAAAAGCCCAGGGAATCCCCGCCCGTGACTTTGAACGGCCTTTTGGTGGTCATGACGGATATTATGTCGTCGCCCTGTCCGGAAAAAAGGCTTTTACTGCCGCTGTGATAACGGGCGGAGGAAGAGGCGAACCCACCCTCCAGCGCCCACAGGTCGCCGGAGGTTTCGAACCCGTCGCTGATCGCAGAAGCCCCGGACAGTTCCCTGACGGCATACTTGGAGGGAACGGCGCCCGATTGGGGTCTGCTCCACATCAGATTGAAATCCGGACCCGAGGAATGATCATCCGACAGATTCTCCGGGGACATGGCCCTTGGTTTCAAAACGGATCTTATGTTCCCGGCCTGCTGGATCAGGTATTCGGCCCCGTGAAAATTCTCCCTGACCACCTGATCCAATGAGCCGGCGCCGGGGATGAATTCCACGCAGGCCTCGATGGTGAATGGCAGAAGATTCTTGCCCCGAAGATACAGGCTGTATCCGTACAGCCAGTCGTCGGAGTCGCCGGTCACCGGATACAGCCCGGCCGATTGATAGGCGTCATAAGTTGCCGTACCGGATTGTTTGGTTATCCTCCCGGCGATGCTGTCCCCCAACTGCTGCAGCAGAACATCGTACTCCGTCTTGGCCGCGCCGTCAAAGCCCCAGGGCCACATCACGCATTCGGTATAAGTATGCCAGGAGATGGAAGAGATGAAGTCGTGAGAATCTATCAGGGATTTTACGGCTTGAAGCTCCGGCTCGGACATGCCGTAGGGGCCGCAGTAGGTATCATATCCGTTGTCGTGAGTGGCGGCATCCAGCCAGACCACCCCCCATTCGCCGTCCCGGGAATGATCCAGGGAGCCGGGATAATTCCGATTGAGGTCTACCCCGTCGGCGCTTTCTTCGAAAACATTGCTGCCGTTGTTGTCCCGGCAATTCTTCCGCCACCAAGCATAGCTGGCGTATGTTTGGTAGTAATTATAATCATAATCAAATCCGTCGGGGTTGACGCAGGGCACAATCCAGATCTGATTGTTGTCGAGATAGTTAGTGATATCCGGATCCAGGCCGTATGCCATTGTAAGGGTATCGGCAATGAACAAGGTGATCTCCAGGGTGGGCCACTCCCGGGCATGGTGGCAGCTCATGAACAGGATCTCCGGCTCGCCGGGTTCTTCGATATTCACATTGTCGGATAGTTTCAGGGCCAGGATCGGTCTGTTCTGCCAGCTCCTGACATTTAGGGTGCACAGCCGGGCGATATCGGGGTTGTACAAAGCGATATACTCGAACAGGGTATATATCTCAGGCAGGGAATGATAACTCCCCTTGGCCGGTTTAATGGAGGGAGCATCGTTCCTCGCCATCAGCTTAACTCCGGCCCGGCCCTGGATGGCCCGATATTCATCGCCGGATAGAACGATATCAAATGACTGGCCGGTTATCCGGCCGGCAATATCGGGATTCCTGATGCCGTATGATTTCAATTCCGCCCGGTCGGCGGCGGTTATCCGCACCAGATATTTGACTGGCTCCGCCGACAATTTGCCTGAAAATGAAAAAAGCAGCATCAGGCAGGCAAAGCCCAAAGCTGCATTTTTCTTTATGGACATATCGCTCCTTTATTTTTTCTTGGCGACCGTTTCCTTCTTGGGGGCGGTTTCTTTCTTGGCGGCCGCTTCCTTCTTGGGGGCGGCTTCCGGCTTGGCGACCGTTTCCTTCTTGGCGACAACTTCCGGTTTGACGGCCGTTTCCTTCTTGACCTCGGCGCCTTCCTTGCGGTAACGCTTGTTGAAACGCTCCACCCGGCCGGCGGTGTCCATCAGTTTCTGCTTGCCGGTGAAATAGGGATGGCAATTGGAGCAGATCTCCACCCGGATATCCTTCAGGGTCGACTTGGTGGGGATCACGTTGCCGCAGGCGCAGGTGATGGTGGTGGTCTCATACTTGGGATGGATGCCTTTTTTCATTTTGACCTCGTTGATTTATTGATTATTTTTATTATTCTCGGTTTCTGGATTTCTTGTCGTTGTTCTCCCGGCCGTCAAAAGCGCTCATGGCAGTGATGAAATCCTTATTGGACTTGGTGCCCTTGAGGCGTGATATCAGGAATTCCATGGCCTCCACCGGATTCATGTCGCTCAACAGCTTCCGCAGTATCCATGACCGGTTGAGAGCCTCGGGTCCCAGCAGCAGTTCCTCCTTGCGGGTGCCGGAGCGGTTGATGTCGATGGCCGGAAATATCCGGCGGTCGGCCAGCTTGCGGTCCAACACCAGTTCCATGTTTCCGGTGCCCTTGAATTCCTCGAAGATCACCTCGTCCATCCGGCTGCCGGTCTCCACCAGGGCGGTGGCCATGATGGTCAGGCTGCCGCCCTCCTCTATGTTGCGGGCGGTGCCGAAGAACCTTTTGGGCCTCTGCAGGGCGTTGGAATCCACCCCGCCGGACAGGGTCTTGCCGGAATGCGGTATCACCGCATTGTTGGCCCGGGCCAGCCGGGTTATGGAATCCAGCAGGATCACCACGTCCCTCTTCCGCTCCACCAGCCGCTTGGCCCTCTCCAGCACCATGTCGGCCACCTGGACGTGCCTCTCGGGAGGCTCGTCGAAGGTGGAGCTGAAGACCTCGGCCTTGACGTGCCGCTGCATGTCGGTGACCTCCTCCGGCCGCTCGTCGATCAGCAGGATGAACAGCATGATCTCGGGATGGTTGGCGGTGATGCTGTTGGCGATATCCTGCAGCAGCACCGTCTTCCCAGCCCGGGGCGGCGAGACCAGCAGCCCCCGCTGGCCCTTGCCGATGGGCGCCAGCAGGTCCATCACCCGCATCGAGAAATCGGAGGCCCCCCGTTCCAGCACTATCCTCTCCTGGGGATATAGCGCGGTCAGGTTGTCAAAAAAGATCCGGTCCCGGGCCGTCTCCGGGTTCTCTTGGTCGATGGCCTCGACCTTTAAAAGAGCAAAGTTCTTTTCGCCCTCCTTGGGCGGCCTGATCTGCCCGGTCACCAGATCGCCGGTGCGCAGCAGAAAGCGCTTGACCTGGGTGGGCCCCACGTAGATGTCGTCCGGGCCCGGCATGTAGCTGTAATCGGGCAAACGCAGAAAACCGAATCCGTCCGGCAGCACCTCCAGCACCCCGCCGCCGAACACCAGACCGTTGCGGACAGCCTGGGCCTGCAGGATCTTATAGATGATCTCCTGCTTCTTCAATCCGCTGGCCCCCTGGATGTCCAGCTCCTTGGCTATGCTGCACAGTTCGGAGACCGTCTTGGATTTAAGCTCGACAATATCCAAATATATATCCGGTTGTGTTTACTGGGAGGTGCTGTCCTGCTGGGTGGAATCGGGAGGCATGGGTTTGCGTCCGGCGGTCCCCCGGATGCCGGCCACGGCGGTGGGCGTCTGGGTGGTCAGGGTCTGCTTGGTTCCCTGTATCTTCTGAATGCTTTTTATGACCTTGCTTCCCGCTTTGGCTTCCGAAGCGGCGGCGGTCTTTTCCAATAAGTTGGTCACTTCATCCGTCAGGGGTCCGGCCAGGTTCTGCGTCCCGCCCTGACCATCGATGAGCTGGAGTTCGGCCTTTTCGGGGAGGCTCAGGCAGTCGCCCTGGTACAGGGTGTCGCCGATGGCGGCCGTTTCCCATTTACCGCTCAGCAGCTTCTGAACATCGCCCTTGATGAAGCCGATGCTGGCGACCATGGCCGGTTTTGCCGGCTCCGGCACCTCCGCCACCTTGGGCTCCCCCTTCTTCCCGCAGCCGGAGATGACCAGCACGGCCAGAAGAGATAGAACTAACTTATACATAACACTTTCCCCCAAACGCAATTTTGCCTAAGGATACTATATTTTCCGGCCGAAGTCAATAGAGATATCTACCTTACGCCCTTTGCCGCCCTTGAGCGTGCCCAGGGCCCCGCGGATGGTTTCCTTGATGATATCCGCCACGAAATCTTTCAGTGGCAGCCTTTTGCCGTCCACCTCTATGACCACCTGGCGGCTTTTCCGGCCGGGAATGATGATATCACGCTCCAGCCACTTGATGATCTCGGCTATCTTTGAGGGCTGAAAATGCCGGACCTTGCCTGAAGAAATCTTTTTCTTGCCCACGGTGGCAATGACGCCCTTTAGATCGGCAACCGACAATTCATCCGAAAAAAGCACCTTGGGGTAATGTTCTTTTTTGTATCCTTCTATGATCAGCAGGTCCAGTTCCTTGCTCAAAGCTTGAACTATGGCCTTGGGACTATGGCCTTGGGCCTTCTCAAACCTCACCAGCATTTTGTCGTCGCAAATGGACGATATCCCGGCCCCGGCCAGCCGGAACCGGTCGGTGTCGGTTCCCTTTTTATCGGCCTTGATGGCGCCGTGGGTGTGCTTCAGCACCCCGACCCTATAGCCCTTGCGGCTGAGGATGCGGACGATCTGTTCGATGATGGTTGTCTTGCCGGAGTTGGAATGTCCGACGACGGAGATTATTGGATTCATTTATTTCACCTGCTTTTTATAGAAGTAATTGGCTATCATATCAAAATAATCAGCATCCGTGGCAACTCCAAAATAAAATTTCGGATTCTTTTTCCCATCAGTCAATATAGCCCCTACTATATGCTCTTTACCAGTTTTAGAAAACATGGTGACCTCACCATTATCTTTCACAATTTTGTAAATTGGTTTTGAAGAAATACTGCATTTGACCCCGGTTTTATTTAAAGAATCGATAACAATATTTGTGTAATGCTGGAAATCGCTCAATACCTCATCAATTTCATTTGTTTTGCCACCGTTTTTCACAATTGAATCATATTCAGTATTTGTCAATGAAAAGAATATGACACTTTTGCCTTTTACATATAAAGTATCATTGACAATCACTTTGGTGTTTTGAACATTAGCCTCTTTCTTTGTACAACCGAATAATAACGAGAATATACAAGACAAAATAAAAAGAAAGACTAATCTTTGATTATAGCCAGAATTGAAATACCTTATGGAAGAGATTATTGTTTGCATTGTATTACCAGTTTATTCGTTTACAGTTTACATAGTTTACCATTTTGCCAATCCGTCTGAATCCATTAAAATCCGTGTTCATCCGTGTTCCATTCACCTGAATAATTCGACAACCACTACATCCCCCGGCTTAACTCCCTCGCACTCTTCCGGCAGGATCATCAGCCCGTCGGCTTGGACCATGGAGGTCAAAATGCCCGACCCCTGCGGCCCGGTGAGCACTGCGTGATACGCGCCTTCCTGCCATTTTACTTTTGCGCGGAGGAACTCCGTCCTTTCGGCCTGTTTCCTTATTCCCTGGCCGCTGTACGCTGTCACCTGCACCCTGAATATATTCATTGCTCCCTGCATCTTCAGCAGCAACGGACGGACATACTGGTCGCAGACCACCATCGAGGACACCGGGTTGCCCGGAAGCCCCACCACCGGCTTGCCGTTGATATGCCCATAGGCCAGCGGTTTTCCCGGCTTCTGTTTCACCTGCCAAAAGTTCATCTGCCCCAGTTCGGACAGCGCCTGTTTCATCAGGTCGTAGTCGCCCACCGACACGCCGCCGGAAGTGATGACCACATCGCATTCCCGGGCCGCCTGGTTCAGGGTTTCTTTGATCTTTTCCAGATCGTCAGTGATGATACCGTAATCCTTGACCAAGGCCCCGGCCTCTTTCACTTGTCCGCCGATGCTGAAACGGTTGGCATCGTAGATCTGGCCCGGCTTCAGCGGCTGGCCCGGCGCGGCCACCTCGTTGCCGCTGGAGATGATCCCCACCACCGGCTGTTTGGAGACCAGGGCTTCGGTCAAGCCCAAGGAAGCTATCAGCCCCACCTCCTGCGGTCGCAATCTTGTTCCCTTTGTTATCAGCAATTGCCCTGCCGTAACATCCTCTCCCTGCCTGCGGACATTGGCTCCTTGCTTGACCTCCTGTAATATTTTGCAATTTGAAATTTGCAGTTTGCATTCAGTTAGTTCCACAGGAATCACGGCGTCCGCCCCCTCCGGTATCTGCGCCCCGGTCATGATGCGGATGGCCTGCCCCGGTTTCAAGGACTTGGCGGGCACCCTGCCGGCCGGGACGTCCTCGATGACCTGCAGGGTCACAGGACTTTGCTCCGAAGCCCCGGCGACATCGGAGGCGATGACGGCAAAGCCGTCCATGGCCGAGTTGTCCCTGGGCGGGATGTCGAATGAGGCCGTGACGTCCTGGGCCACTATCCGGCCCAAGAGGTCCTCCAGACGGCATTTTCCCGGGGGCAAAGGGTTTATGCCCTCCAGCATTTTGCTGCGTGCTTCGTGGAATGAAATCATTTTATTTGCTATCTTGATTTCCTTTGGATTTTAAGGGACCTTCACCAAACTGCTCTACAATTGAGTTGTAAATATCTTCTTCAAATTTATTTAACTTTTCTTTTGCGTCATATTCCCATAAAATAAATTGGCGGTGATTTACATCAAAATGGGTATGCCGTTCCTCTTTTATAATTCCCTTTTTCCATTGATCATTTATCTTGTATTCGCCTTCATTTTCTGCCTCTTTATTATCAAACCAATCTTTTTTACAGGTCCAAATAACATTTAGACCTAAACCCTTCGCAAAACCTGCCTCAAAATATACACCTGCACGTTGCCCGGTAAAATCGGCAATCATAAATTTACTTTTTTGTATTTCCGCTAATATTTGCGATGTCACTTCATTGTCGTGTTTTACATCCGGTATAATCATAGGTTTATAACCAGCCCTTTCAATTGCCTTGCTAATATAGTCCAGATATACTTTATTCATTTCATCAGTAAACCACATTGCAATAAAGCACTGCTCTGAAACATTTTTAATTATTGAAAGATCCTGTATTTTCTTCCAACCATCTACTGTGATTTTATAACCCTGAGAACCTCTGTTTTGTTTAAAGAAATTTATTTCATCTAAATATTTAAGATAATATTTAAATTCGTTTTCATCAACGCAATAACCAAGTGCATAATCTTTTACTGGGTTGATCTCAATATCAGAACTCGGGTTATTAGCTAAACGTGATAAATTTATAAGTAATTTATCAATTTTATCTGGTACGGTTTTTGGAGCTTGTTGAATCGCAGTTGTAATAAATGTTTTAAAATCATTCAATTTAATATCAATGGTCCGGTTAAGTAACGTTAACTCTCTTGTATAGCCAATAAATTGAGACCGGTTTTCATTAGTAATTTCGTATGGTTTTCTTGTCTTAATATTGTCATAACTCAATGAATATTCTAGAGAATAATTACCACAACATTGACATTCAATACTTGCTATACATAATAATGGTGCGTCTGTCCTATTAATAACTGTATTGACATCTGGATTGCCGCAAATAATACAACCACTGATCTTTTCCATATTAGACTCCAAATATAATTATTGTTCTTCTTTCCAAATTCTTACAGAACTGGCCTTGAACACCGCATACACCCTGCTGCCCTTCTGCAAACCCATCTCGTCCCACGAGGCCTTGGTAATGGCCACGTCCAACGCCACGCCTCCGTTTTGCGACATACTCTGGCGTGCAAGCACGCCCACGTCCACCGTAGCCTTGTACAACCCGCCCTCGGAAACTGCCTCGGTAACAACTCCCTCCAGCACATTGCGGGCGCTGCTGACTAATTTCTGCGATGACAAAATTATCTCATTGGGATTAAGGCTGGCCATGGCCGGGCCTTCCAGCTCTGTTACAATCTCGAACGATACACCATTGATCTTAAACGATTTCCTATTTCCGATATTTTCAATTTGCCCGGCAAATATGTTGTCCCGTCCCAGAAACTTGCCCCAAAAGGCCTGGTCGCCTTTGTGCAGAACATCCTGGGCCGTGCCGGAGATGGAGATCACCCCGTCGTTGAGGAACCACACCCAGTCGGCTATCCGCTCCACCTGCCACAGATTGTGGGTGGCCAAAACCACTTTCTTGCCCCGGGAGGCCAGCTCCAGAATGGTCTTTTCTATCAGCTTGGCGCTCAAGGGGTCCAGATTGGCGGTGGGCTCGTCCAGAAAAACCACCTCCGGGTCCAGCGCCAGCACCCGGCCCAAGGCCACCCGCTGGATCTCCCCGGCCGAGAGGGTCCTGGCTTCGCGTTTCCCAAAACCTTTTAATGACAGCACCTCCAGCGCCTGGTCCGACCTTCTTCTCCGCTCTGCAGGGGACACGCCCCTAACCCGCAAACCGTATTCCAGGTTGTAGCGCACCTTGCCGGACAGCATCACCGCCGGGTTGTGGATCAGGCCCATCTTCTTTCTGATGCCCGACGAATGCACCACCGCATCATATCCCTCGCTGTCCCGGGTCTTGTATTTAAGGGTCCCTCCGTCGCTTTTTTCCAGCAGGGCCAGCATCCGCATCAAAGTGGTCTTGCCCGAACCGTTGGGACCGACCAGGGCATAGATGCCTGAATTATCGATGGTCAGCGAAACGTCCTTCAGCACGGCCTTGCCGTCAAAGCTTTTGGAGATGTTTTGGGCCGTTATCTTCATCGCCCGGCCCTCCCCTGCACTGCCTGAAGGACGATGTTTATCCCGATGGCCACTATCAAAAGCACCAGTCCCAGTGCGATCCCCAGCTCAAAGTTGCCCTTGATGGTCTCCAGCGCAATGGCGGTGGTCATCACCCGGGTCTCGCCTTTGATGTTGCCGCCCACCATCATGGTCATGCCGGTCTCGCCCAGCACCCGGGAGAAACCGGTGATGAAGGCCGCGGCCAGGGCAAAGCGGACCTCCCGCATTATTCCCAGGATCAGGTGCCACCGGCCGGCCCCCAGGGTGATCATGGTCTCCTTCACCCGGTGCCCCAAAGACTGCAGGGCCGAGATGCTCAGGCCAGTCATCAGCGGGATGATCAGCAGGGTCTGGGCGATGATGATGGCCGAGGGCGTATACAGCAGGCGCCAGAAACCCAGCGGCCCCGAGCGGGACAGAAGCAGATAGCAGACCAGCCCTATCACCACCGCGGGGATGGCGATGAAACTGTTGACCGTTCCGATGACGATCCTCTTGCCCCTGAATTCGTTCTGGGTGACGGCCAGGGATAGCGGGACGGCCAAAACTACGGCGATCAGCGAAGAGGCCAGAGAGACCTGCAGGGACAAAAGCACTATCTGCCAGATCTCGGGGTCGAATTTCAGCAGCAGGCCTAGGGCCTGCTGCATGCTTTGGATCAAATTGAACATGATACGATGATACCAAAATTGAATTTAAAAGACAATGAAAATGATAGGAGCGCAGGCCTGCGCTCCTATTGCATCTTCGTTTTAAGGTGTCAGTTAGAATTTGACCTGCAATTGGGCCATCAAAACATTATTCTTCACCGGACGAAGCGCCATATCTTCCAGTTTGACATCATAGTTCAAGGTAACCTTGGTATTGGGATTCAGGAAATAATCGGCGCCCAGATTGCAAATGACGACCCGGCTTTCCTGCTTGCCCCACCAGGCGGTGATCCCGTCGGTAACCAGGTCCCAGGAACAGTTTTCGCGGTACATATCGCCGCGGACATTGACCTTCAGTTTGGACAGGGGCACATAGCCCACCGTCAGATAACCTCCGCGCATCAGGTTCCGGTCCAATCCCGCCTGCTTTACCTTGACCGCGCCGACCATGACGGAATCGGTGGCCAGGACCTTGTCATCCTGCCCTATCATGAGCTCGCCCCGGGCGAACAGCTTACCCATTTCATAATTGGCCTCCAGCCCGGCGTGGCGGTTGTAAAGGCTCTTCCCCACCAGGTTCTGGGTGCCGTATTCCACCGAGCCGCCCACGGTCATGCCCGCCAGCGGCGCATAGACAATGCGAGAAACGACCGTCTTTGACGAATTGGCGTCCTTTTCGTTGTAGGGGGAACCATTGCCCACCGAAAGCGAGTAATTCAGGTCATTCCAGACGCCGAAGCCCATCACGCCAACCTCCCGGTTGCTGGCGTTGAACTTCCCGGTGAGCTGGGCGGCGTTGACGAAATCCATGCTGGTGGCCGCCAGCATCTGTTCATATCCGAAAGGCCGCTTGTACTGGCCCACCCGGAAGGAATAAAGCTTGGAGGGTTTCCAGTCGGCGTAGGCGTCAAACAGCCAGGTGGCATAGACCGTGCTGGTGCTTACCTTGGTGGCCTTGTTTGACTGCAGACAGATCCGGTAGGCTAGGTTGCTCCATGCGTCGCCGCTGACCACGATGGCCGCGTCCTTGGCCTCGAAACCCGAGGGAGGGTTGACCAGGGTGTCGTGATACAGGGTGTCCATGTAGGTAATTTTGAGCCAGCCCGAAACCTTGAAGGTGGGATAGGCCTGTTTGGCGTCGGTCTTGACGTCAAAGGCAAAGGCTGATCCGGCTAAGGCAAAGACCATGGCCAGTAATAATATTCTCTTCATTATCTCTCTCTTTTAGATATTTGGTTGTTTGTTTTTGCATCGGGAATGTACAGGGGCTCGCCGAATTTGTCCATGCCCGAGACCCGGATCATTTCCTGCACTTCGGGCGAGAGCATGAATTTCACAAACTTTACCGCCAGGTCGTAGTTGATATGGGGATACTTGGCCGGCGACCCGGTGATGATCCGGATGTAATTGAGCATCAGCTGGTCGCGCTGGCAGACGATCTTGAGGTTCGGGTAATCCTTGCTGTAGGTCAGCCAGGTGGCCCGGTCGGCCAGGGTGTAGGCTCCGTCCTTGTTGGCCTTGGTTAATACCTTGACCGTGCCCAGCCCGGTCTCGGAATACCATTCGCTGTCGATGGGATCTATCCCGGCGGACTGCCACAGGGCCATCTCCTTCTGGTGGGTGCCGGACATGTCGGACCGGAAATAAAATTTGGACTTGACATCCCGCACTTTGGCCAAAGCGGTCTTGACGTCGGGCAGCGAACTGTCGATACCGGCCGGGTTGTCCAGCGGCCCCGCCAGCACGAAGTCGTTGTACATCAGGTCCCAGGCTTGGGTGCCGAAACCGGCCAGCAGCACCGCGTCCTCGGCCTTGCGGTCGTGAACTATGGCCACGTCAGCCGCCCCGGACTGCAGCAGCCCAAGGGCCTTGCCGGTGGGCAGGGAATACAGCAGTATCCTGCAGTCATTCTGCAGTTCGAATTTGGGCAGCAGGTCGGTGTACAGCCCGGTATCGTAGGGGCTCATGGTGGAGGCCACGATCAGGGTCTGCCCGGCCAGGGCCCAGGAGCTTAATGAAAGGATTATTATACCAATTAATGCGGTCTTTTTCATCTATTTCTTCTCCGCCGCCGGGTAGAACAGGGGCTGGCCGTACTTGTCCACGCCGTACTCGGCGATCAGCTTCTGGCCGCGCTCCGAGGTCAGGAAGTCCGAGAACTTTTTGGCCAGCGAATAATTGACGAACGGGTACTTGGCCGGGGCCACCAGCATGATGTGATAGGGGTTGAACAGTTCCTGGTCGCCCTCGGTCAGGATCGGAAGTTCAAACTCCTTCTGGTGGGCCAGATAGGTGCCGCGGTCGGTCAGGCAGTAAGCCCTTTTCTCGTTGGCTATGCGGAGCACCGCTTCCATCCCGGCTCCGGCCTGGAGATACCATGATCCCTTGGGGCTCAGCCCGGCCACCGCCCACATCCTCTCCTCTTTCTTGTGGGTGCCCGACTGGTCGGCCCGGGAGACGAAGGTTGCCTGCGAAGCCTCTATCTTCTTCAGCGCTTCGGCGGCGGAGGCCAGGCCCTTGATGCCGGCCGGATCCTCGGCCGGGCCCACTATCACGAAATCATTGTACATTAGGTATTTCCGTTCCACGAAAAAGCCTTCCTTGACCACCACTTCTTCGGCCACCGGGTCGTGGACCATCACGATGTCGGCGTTTCCGTCCTTGCCGTAGCGGATGGCGGCCCCGGTGCCCACCGCTATGATCTGCACCTTGCAGCCGTTCTCCTTTTCGAAGATGGGGACCAGGAAATCCAGCAATCCCGAATCCATGGTGCTGGTGGTGGTGGCCAGGACCAGCTTGGGCTTGTCCTTGGCCTGGGCCACGGGGACCAGCAGGGAAAGGACCAGAAGCAGTGACAGGGACAGTGTTGCAAACCTCTTCATTTTTCCTCCAGAACAGTTAATGATTATATGGGTGATATAAAATAATGAAAAGCCCATCCTGTAAGGAACAGGATGGGCTGCAGATTGCTACGGACAAACCCGAAGCAAAGTTAATCGCAACCTCTCCTTTCCAAACACGGGAGGCAAGACCGTTTCCAGTCCTACCCTTGTCCGCCCTTTTCGGGGGAACCGTCCCGTCATCCATGGCATTTAAGCTTTAGAAAAACGGGATCGGAGATTCAATTTGTGATTATATCAGAAATGCAGATTTCTGTCAAATTTTACTGTTTCCGGTTCACCATGGCCGCGGCGGCCTGGTCAGTGGCAGTGATGATCATCTGCTCTATGTTGACATGCGGCGGCCGGGAGCAGGCCCACACCACCGCTTGGGCGATATCCCCGGCCGTCAGCGGTCTCACCCCCTGGTACACTTTTGCGGCCCGCTGGGAGTCCCCATGAAAGCGCACCAGGGAGAATTCCGTCTCCGCCATGCCGGGATCGATGCTGGTTACCCGGATATCGCTGCCAAAGAGGTCCATCCTCATGGCCTTGTTGAGGGCCCTGACCGCATATTTGGTGGCGTTGTAGACGTTCCCTCCGGGGTAGACCTCGTGTCCGGCGATGGAGCCGATGTTGACGATATGCCCGGAGTTCCGCTGGACCATGCCCGGAAGCACCGCCCGGGTAACATAGAGCAGGCCCTTGATATTGGTGTCTATCATCTCCTCCCAGTTCTGGATGACCCCTTCCTGGATCTTCTCCAGCCCCCGGGACAGCCCGGCGTTGTTCAGCAGGATATCGACATTAGCCCATTCCGCCGGCAGGCCTTCTATGGCCTTCTGGACCGCCTTCTGATCCCTGACATCCAGCGATATGGTGAGCACCTCTGCCTTGTGTTCCTTGGACAGTTTGGCGGCCAAAGCATCCAGCCGTTCTTTGCGCCGGGCTGCCAGGATCAGCCTGGCGCCATGCTTGGCGAACTCAACCGCGCAGGCCTGGCCGATGCCGCTGGAGGCCCCGGTGATAAAGATTACTTTGCTTTCTAACAGCGTCATAACACACTTTCTTAAAGATATGTTTTTCTCCGCTTTCTCTTTGAAGAGAAAGCTACAAAGAGAACTATCGCTACACCGCTGCCCGGAAGCTATGTTATCCAGCTGCCTAAATGTCTTGACCACGAAACAGGGCACCCGCAGACAAAACATTCTTAACGGCAGCTTTTTGCCGGACAGCAGCGCTGATGCGATCCAGGGGGGTGATACCGGGGCCCCGCCTTTCAGTGGAGCGGCGCATGCTTCAGCCCCGATAAAGCAGTCATTGCGTTATTTGCATCCTGCTTGTTCTGGTTCAATGAATGCCGGGACGTAGGTCTTACTAACCGCGGAGCTGGGCGGGAAAGACTCCCTTAGTTTGCCGAGCAAGCAGACTACCTCAGGACAAGCCTTTGCTTACTTCCGGCGCCTGCCCTGAAAATAGCAACCCGCCTTGGGTTTGAAAGGTCATAACAAAGTAACATATTGTTTCATATTATTTCTTTGATCAATATGACTTCTTCCGGCTTCGTATTTGAAATATTGATGCATCTTTGAAGCCGATGGGCCGCTTCCCGCCCCTTCTGCTCATCATTGCAAAGCACTTTGACCATGGTGTCCCCTGCTTTGACCTGGTCGCCGATCCTGCGTTCAAAGATGAATCCGGCCGAGGGATCGATCACATCATCCATCTTCAGCCGGCCGCAGCCCAAAAAGACCCCTGTCATGCCCACCTCGCGGTTATCCATGGAGGAGATGTATCCGGATCGCTCCGCTTTTGCCTCGATGACATGCTTGGCCTGGGGCAGCACTTTCTTATAGTCATCGGCCACTTTGGCATCCCCGCCGTGGGCCGCTACCATCTCCCTGAACTTCTCCAGCCCCTGACCGGAAGAGACTATCTGCTCAAGGACCCGTTTGCCCGATTCTGCATCCTGGGCCCGTTCGCCCATCACCAGCATCTCGGCTCCCAGGGCATAGGTCAACTCCATCAGGTCGGCAGGGCCCTTGCCTTTAAGACAGTCCACGCATTCCTCTATCTCCAGAGCATTGCCCACCGCCCGGCCCAACGGCTGGTTCATATCGGTGATCAGGGCCTTCATCTTTTTGCCCATTCCCTGCCCAATGGCCGTCATGGTTTTGGTCAGCGCCAGGGCGTCCTGCTGCTTCTGCATGAAGGCCCCGCTGCCGGTCTTGACGTCCAGCACCAGCCCGTCGGCCCCCTCGGCCAGCTTCTTGGACATGATGGACGCGGCTATCAGCGGAATGCAGTCCACCGTGGCGGTGACGTCGCGCAGGGCGTAGAGTTTCTTGTCGGCCGGAGCCAGGTCCGGGGTCTGCCCCATCATGGCCAGCCCGATCCGGGCCAAAGTATGCCGGAACTCATCGTATGAAAAGTTGGTGCGGAAACCCTGTATGGATTCCAGCTTGTCCAGCGTTCCGCCGGTGTGGCCCAGCCCCCGGCCTGAGACCATCGGCACCGGCACTCCGGCCGCGGCCACCATCGGGGCCAGGATGATGGATACCTTGTCCCCCACCCCGCCGGTGGAATGCTTGTCAATTTTTATGCCGGGAATATCCGACAGGTCGAACACCTTTCCGGAGTTCATCATGGCCATGGCCAGTTCGGTGGTCTCCTGTGCCGTCATGCCTTTCAGGAAGATGGCCATCAGCAGGGCCGAGGTCTGGTAATCGGGAATGGCGCCTGAGGTATAATTGGCGATGAACCATTTGATCTCGTCCGGCGTAAGCTCGCCGCCATTGCGCTTTTTATAGATGATCTCGTAAGGGGTCATAAAGCCTCCGATCTATAATATGGAAAGCCAAATATTCCGGGGATCAAAACTTTAAAATAAATGTCACCAGGAACGGCACCAATATGGTCAGCACCACCCCGCTGAAAACGGATATGATGGCATACTCCTTGCCGGTGAATCTGGTGATCACGGGAAGCGTGGTATCCATGGAGGTTGCCCCTCCGGAAGCTATCGGGGCCAGCTTTCCGAAATACCGGACCAGCAGCGGTGTCCCCAGCAGGGTGATGATCTCCCGGAAGATGTTTGAGATCAGAGCCACCACCCCCAGGGCCTGGCCGCTGATCTGTCCTATGAAGATGCTGGAAAGGCTGTAATACCCGAAGCCCGCGCCGACCGCCAATGATTCCCGCAGGCTGATGTCTTTGAGGAATACTGATGCAAAAGCTGCGCCGGCCAGGGTGCCGGTGATAACGGTCAGCGGGACCAGGATTATCTTCAGCCTGGCGCTTTTAAGCACCGCCCAGGCTTTCTGGTCGGCTCCGATCGAGGCGCCGACCAGGAACATCAGCAGGTACAGGGCGTATGAGCTGAGATCGTTATTCAGCCAGGCTTCGGGAAGCAGGGGATATATTCCGGCCAGGGTCCCCAGCACGAAAAAGCCGACAATAATGAGAGAGTTCTTCATTCTTTTGCGACAAAGAATATCTGGTAGGTAAAATAGGAAAGGCCTACGCTCCCCGCCACCGCCCCTGCGGTCAGCGCTATGGCCGTCAGTCCCAGGGTTCCCAGATTCCTTATTATCGTCTCATTGGCTCCCACTGATATGCCCAGCAAAAAAAGCAACAAATATATGGCTAGATTGATGGCGCTACCGATATATCTTATAATTCTAGTCTTACGGCGGATCAAATATCCCAGGATGATCCCGGCGGTCATTATGATCAGAACTGTGAACATATGGTTTTTCAATATCTTTTATTTACGGTTATAATTTATCCCATCTTCCGCCAAAATACAAGCAAAAAAAAAGCTCCGGGGTGCCCGGAGCTTTCTGTGGCTTATTCGTGCACCGCTTTAAAGGTGCCCTGGTTCCATCCCAGCAAAGTCGTCCAGGTGTTGGCATCCTCCTGTCCATCTATGGTACATTTCTGGATAAAGCCTTCAAAGACCTCGATCCGGCCCGCCCGGCCGTCAATTGACTTCAGATCGACAAAACCTGACCACACCCCGATGGAGAACATATCTATCAGGCTGAAGATGGAGATGATGGACAGATCCCCCTCGAATTTCTTGGCCTTCTTGGCGAACAGCTTGATGGCCTCGTTGGAATATTTCAGTCTGATGTTGACGGCCTTGAGCAGCTCCTCCTTGTTTACCGGCTTGGTAAGATATTTTTGGGCGCCTATGGAGTACCCATAGATCCGGTTATCATGGCCCGTCTTGGCCGTCAAAAAAATGAACGGGATCGCCCGAAGGTTGGGATCTTCCTGCAAATGACGGCAAAACTCATAGCCATCCATATTGGGCATCATTATGTCCGAAACGACCAGGTCTGGCTTCTCGTTTTTAGCCCTTTCCAGCCCCTCCCGGCCATCGTTGGCTATAATGACATCATAGCCCTCTTTTTTCAATTCATAAGCCAATATTCTGGTTATGTTTGGCTCATCATCTACAATTAATAACTTATATGCTCTCATGGAGATAAATATAATATAAAAAAGCTTAAATGTCAATAATTTTTAATGACTTATGTTTTGATCATAAAGATTTGTTTTCTTTCCGATAAAATAAAGAATATGTAACCTTTTTATAAAATTAACGTATTTTAATTGAAAATCGATATTATTATAAACAAAATAAAGATTATTTATAATATTATTAATTATATTAATATTTATATTGACATTTTTAATATTTTATGTTATAATACAAATAATCAAACAGGAACTTATTAAACAACCCTCATACAAAGGAGAAATAAAATGAACCGCATCAACGCAATCATGGTCTATGCCGTGATCATAATCTGGACCGGAATTGTCTTGCTGCACGGCATTCCGAACAACGGCTTGAACGCCGGACCAAGAGGAAAAGGATCTGAAAGCAGGATCGTGAGAACCAAACATGTCTCCCCTGCCCCCGTCCTTGATCATCGGCTCGATTCATTGACCCCCCTCTACTATTGATCGAAAACTCAAATAAGGATGAATATAAAATGATCAAACAGATGCCCAAAGCCTGCCCGTCCTGCGGTGGAAACCTTTATGTATCGGAATTCAAATGCCCTGACTGCGATACCGCCGTCAGGGGTGAGTTCCACCTTTCCCCCCTGGGGAATCTGAGCGAGGATCATTTTGATTTCATACGGACCTTCGTGCTGTCGCGGGGCAACATCAAGGAGGTGGAAAGCCGTATGGGCATCTCCTACCCCACGGTCAGGAACAAGCTGGACGAAGTGATCCGGGCCCTCTCGGAACAGCAGGCCAATAAAATGGCCCCCGCCGAGGTACTGGATGCGCTGGAGGCCGGAAAAATAACCGCCTCCCAGGCGGCTGAAATGCTGAAAAACAACCAACAAGGAGAATAAGATGTCACAGGAAACCGTCAAAATACTTAAGATGCTGGAGGATGGCAAGATCAGTTCAAAAGAGGCTGAATCCCTGCTTTCGGCCATGGGCGGAAGCCGGCATCGCCACGCCTTCAGTGACCTCGGCATCGACCACAGCCAGTTAAAAGAGGAAATGGACGCCCTGCGCGACAATATCCACCACATAAATCCCGGCAGGATCGTGGCCGAGGCCATGGCCGGGGTCAAGGAGGGTTTGAAGGGATTGAAGGATATTCATATCGAAATGGATGACCTGCGCGGCTCCGAGAAGGCCCAGGAGAAAAAGGTGATCACCGTCCCGGCCCAGGGAGTCACCGTCCTGTCGGTCTCCCAGCCCCGCAGCGATTTCGAGATCACCGGGACCGACGGGGACCAGATCAGCATCAGGGCCGACATCCAGGTCTGGGCCGAGGAGCAGGATGAGGCCCAGGAAAAACTGAAGTCCCTGGGCATCACCACCGAGAATGATTCCGGCACTCTTCGCATAAAGGTGGACGGCCCCCCCTGGACCAAAAAACGCCGAACCAAGGTCGACTTCACCATAGAGATGCCCCGCCATATAAAAGCCGAGATCTCCTCGGCCAGCGGACAGATAACCGTCAGCCAGCTTCACAAAGGGACCAGTTTGAACACCGCCTCCGGTGATATTGAGATATCGGGCTGCCAGGGGGAGAACATTCTTTCCTCGGCCTCCGGGGATATCGCGGTCGCCAACTGCAGCCAGGCCTCCTTGAAAATAAACACCGCCAGCGGGGACATCGATGTCAGCGACTGCTCCGGAGACCTGGCCTTTCAGACGGTCGGCGGGGATGTCAGCGCATCGCTTTCGGGCAATGTCCAGGGGCAGACGGTCAGCGGGGATATCGATATAAAAGCCCAGAAGCCGGGCGAGATCAAGATCAACAGTACCAGCGGGGACATACAATTTAACGGCCTTATAAGCGAAGACAACCGGTCGGCCATAGCCACGGTCTCCGGCGATGTGTCCATCGGACTGGCCAGGGTTTCATCGGCAATGATAGAGGCCGGCACCGTCAGCGGGGACATAGACTGCGGCCTGGAGCTGACGGAGTCCCGCAAGAGCGGCCGCACATTATCGGGAAAGATCGGCGACGGCAAGGGGAACCTGACCGTCAAGACGGTCAGCGGCGATATCGGGATAAACTAAAACTGAACAATGAAGGATTGAACAATGAGAAAGACCGCAAAAAAGATCTTCTGGGGACTTTTCTGGGTGGCGGCCGGAGTGGCCGTTCTTCTCTCCAACTACGGCAGCATAAATTGGCATTTCTCCCTGGCTAGGGACTGGCCGGCAGTGTTCATATTGATCGGCCTCTCCGACCTGATAGAATCGTTAACCTAAACCAATATAAACAAGGAGAAAGAAATGTTCTGTTTTTACGAGAACCGGCCCCGCAAACTGTTATGGGGATTGTTCTGGCTGGCCCTGGGAGCCTTCCTGCTGCTCTCCAACTACGGGGTGATCGGCTACCAGTTCTCTTTCAGCCGGGACTGGCCCATACTGCTGATCGCCTGGGGCATCATGAAGATCATCGACACCCTGGCCTGGCGCAAAGGGAAAAAGGACCATATCACCGTTCTGCAAAGCGAAGGCGACAGCCAGTCCCGGGCCCAGATATTAAAGGCGGTGGAGGACGGCCAGATGAGCGCCGAAGAAGCCGCCCGGAGGCTCAAAAACCTGTAAACAATGTCAGGGCAATTCATGAATTGCCCCAACAAGGAGGATGGAACATGTCAGAAGAAAGATTACGGATCCTCAAGATGGTCGAAGATAAGAAGATCACCGCCGAGGAGGCCGCCAAACTGCTGTCAGCCATGGACTCCCCTGCCTCCCAGGGCAAGGCCCACTGGCTCAAGGTCCGGGTGTTCGACAAGGATTCCGAAAAGCCCAAGGTCCGGGTGACCGTGCCGCTGAGCATTTTGAAGATAGCCGGCAAGCTGGGCGGAAAATTTTCGGTGATGATGCCGGAGGAGGCCAAGGCCCAGATGGAGGCCAAGGGCATCAAACTGGACGCCGAAAGTCTGGAGAACATCGAGCAGTTGTTCGATGAGCTGGCGGTGAACGGCCGCTACCAATTGGTCAACGTAGAGGACGACCAGGACGGTCAAAGGGTCGAGGTGTACATAGATTGACCGGCCGGAAAAACAAAGCCCCGCCAAACGGCGGGGCTTTGAGCATACCGTACCCAGGGAATGATCTGCGGGGATCAGTCTTGATCATGAATATCCGCGTTCCATTAACCTCACAGCAGGTCGCTGGCCAGCTCGGCCAGGTGGCTCCGCTCCCCCTTGAGCAGGTTGACGTGGGCAAAGACCTGCTGTCCCTTCATCCGGTCCACCAGGTAGGTCAGCCCGTTGGACTGGCTGTCCAGGTAGGGCGAATCGATCTGATAGATGTCCCCGGTGAAGATTATCTTGGCCCCCTCCCCCGCCCGGGTGATGATGGTCTTGACCTCCAGCGGCGTCAGGTTCTGGGCCTCGTCCACGATGAAGAAGATGTTGGACAGGCTGCGGCCCCGGATGAAGGCCAGGGCCGAGATCACCAGCTTCTCGTTCTGGATCATGTCGTTGATCTTGTTGTGTTCCTTGCTCTCCGGCGAGAAACGGTGCTTGATAACCGCCAGGTTGTCCCACAGCGGCTCCATGTAGGGATCGATCTTGGACTTGATGTCCCCCGGCAGGAAGCCGATGTCCCGGTTGGCCAGGGGCACCACCGGCCGGGCCAGGTAGATCTGGTGGAACTGCCGCCGCTGCTCCAGGGCCGCCGCCAGGGCCAGCAGGGTCTTGCCGGTGCCGGCCTTCCCGGTGATGGCCACCAGCTGGATCTCCGGCTGCATCAGGGCGTCCAGGGTGATGGTCTGCTCGGCATTGCGGGGCTCTATGCCGTAGGCCTGGCGCTTGACCACCCGTTCCATGGCCTTTTTCTCGGCATTGAAGCGGCATAGCACGCTGGAGCTGTTATTCTTGAAGATGAAATACTGGTTGGGGGACGGCGGGGACATTTTGGGCAGGATGTCCAGGGCCACGCTGTAGGGCTCCTCGTAGAATTTGTTGATGATGGACTTCTCCAGGTCCTCCATCACCTGGGCCCCGGCATACAGCTTGTCCACATGCTGGATCTTGCCGGTCTCGTAATCCTCGGCCGGGATGCCCAGGGATTTGGCCTTCATCCGCAGATTGATATCCTTGCTGACGATGATCACCGGGCGGCCCTTTAAGGTCTTGCAGAACTGATCGGCCAGAGCCAGGATCCGATGGTCGGCCTTGTTGGCGGCAAAAGCGTGATATATCAGCTCCGAGTGGGGATCCTCCACCTCCACGTAAAGCCTCCCTTTCCCTTTTCCCAGAGAAACGCCCTTGGTGAATAACTGGTCCCCGGCCAGTTTGTCCAGTTCCCGGATGAACTCCCGGGCCTCGAAATTTATCAGGTCGCTGCCCTTCTTGAACTTGTCCAGCTCCTCCAGCACCACGATGGGGATGACGATGTCATGTTCCTCAAAATGATTGATACAGGTGTGATCGTACAGGATCACGTTGGTGTCCAGCACGAACAGCTTCTTCTTGACTGCTTTCATGATCGTCCTGTTTTGGCGTTAATGGTTTTAGTTTTGAGGACCAATATAAAAGCCGAGATCTTTATGATCTCGGCTTTTTGTTTTTATCTGACCAATGCCATCCTTCTGGTTTCGGTCCGGTTGGGAGCCTGCAGCTGGTAGAAATACAGCCCGGCCGAGACCTGGCGCCCGGCCTGGTCCCTTCCGTCCCAGGCCACGCTGTAGCGCCCGGTCATCTGGTGCTCATCCAAAAGGGTCCTGACCAGCTGCCCGGCCACGTTGTAGACCGACATTTTCACCCTCCCTTCGGCCGCCAGCTGGTAGCTGATAGAGGTCCGGCCGGAGAAGGGATTGGGCAGGTTCTGGCCCAGCACCGTGGCGGTGGGCACCGAGAAGGTCTTGCCCAGCACCTGTTTGGCGTATTCACCGCTGCCGACGATGATCCGGAACTCCCTGGTCTGCTCGCTGGATTCCGGTATAAAACTGTAGACCTTTTCGCCGGCGATGTTCACCGAGACCTGCCGGGTCAGGTCGGCCAGAAAACATTCCATTCCCGCCGGGAACTCGGCCGGCAGGTTTACGGCCAATTTGGTCTGCCCGTTGCACTCCACCGCGAAGTTCCAGACCTGCCCCTCGCCTATCTCGGGTCGGATGTCGGTGCAGAACTGGTCGTCGGCCAGCCGGAAGTAGCCGGAGGTCCCGGTCAGCCCGGAGGGCGGCTCGGGGTAATCATATTGATCGCGTTCAATTGAAGCATCCGCGCTGAGGCCGAAATAATTATGATCCGATCCACCCTGGTTCTCCACCACCACCAAAGCCTGCCAGCCATCGGGAGACTTTACCACCGCCGTCTTGCCGTCCTTCTTTTTGGCCGAGGTGGGATATATCTCCAGATAAGTAGGAGATCCGAGGTCATTCTTGAAACTGAACCCCTGGAAGCTGGCAAAACTCATATTGGCGGTGACCTCGGTCGGCAGCAGCCAGCGAATCCCATCATAATAATAAGGCCCAGCTATACTGCCAGAATACGTGGGAAGAGAGAAACCCTCAAGATATACGTTGTCCCAGTTAATATCGAACATGAACGGCGTCCCCAGGTCGTTCCAGCCGGTATACAGGTCCAAGCTGCAGGGTTTGGACTGGTTGAAATCACCGTAGCTGGAAATTGCCCCCGGGAAGGTGATGTTACTGGGTCCGACCCTGCGATTAAGCCAGTAGGCCCTGCCCAATTCGCTGATCGTGGTGGCGGTGGTTATCTCATGATAGCCGGAGCCGCTCCAGTTGAACAAACGCCATTTGGTGTTGTCATACGGCCCCAGAAGGTTGGATATTTGTCCGAATATGTTCGAGCCGATGGCATAGGCCGGAATGGAGATCATCTGCCACTTGTCATAGGTGAACGGGGTGGCGGGAACCTGGCCGTTCATGTAAACCGAATGGATGTAATAATCGCCCATGTTCGGGTAATAGCTGACGTTGCCGGCTGAATCCATCGCTTCCACCTGGTATTGCACCCCCTCCATGCCTATCTCGTTGCCGTTGATGCTGGTCTGGTACTCCCCTGGGCTGGTCTCGTTCAAGGCCCGGGAGAAGTTATAGCCGTTGTAGCCGGCCGTTCCCCAGTATACCGTGACCGATCCCATTTTTTTGTCATCGTTGGCGAAGACGGTGAACGGAGAATATGGAGATCCGGCGTAAAGCGGATCGGTGCTGCATTTGACGGAAGTTATGGACGGTGGCGTATAATCGTAGTCCTCGGTGCTAAAATTCCAGGCATAGCTGGATACCTGGTTGTTGCCGGCCAGATCCTTGGCATCGGTCACAGTAAAACTGACGGACTGTCCGGCGGCAAAATCGTTGTGGGTCAGTGTAACGGTGTCTCCGGTTATGTTCCACGACTCGAACCAGCCCATGGGATCCGGCGAGCAGGTAAAGGCGAAATTACCAGCTGTGGAGTAGTTTATCGGTTCGGAGAATCCGATCACGATCACGCGGCCGACTGCCACCGATATCTCTCCGTCATAGGGCTCGTTGTAGTTCACCCAGGGGGAAGTCTGGTCGATGGTGAAGGTGGGAATGCTGTAATAACCCGACCAGTTGCCGGCCGCGTCCCTGGCCCGGACCCGCCAATAATAGAAATAATCGCCATAGGCCGACAGGTCTATGTTTACTCCGGCGGTTGAAATGGTGGAATCGTTGATTATCGGGCTGGTAAAGGATCCGTCAATATTGTCTACCTGGAGATTATAAGCCACGGCGCCGTCCACGGCAAACCAGGAGAAATTAACGCTGGTGGTGTTCAGGATGGAAGCATCCGCCGGGGTTGACGGTATGGGAGCATCGGGCGGGGTCATATCCAGGGTCAGCCTTCGCACCGGCGACCAGTTGGAGCTGTCGGATGGTACGTAAACCTTTACCCGCCAGTAGAATTTTCCTTCCGGAGTAAGATAGGGGCTTAACCCCATTGTGGATGTATCGGCCGCATAACTGTTGACCACCGATATGGTGCTGAAAGTGGAATCATCCGTGACCTGTATCATGTAGCCGATGCCAGCCACCGGGTGCCAGTAAAAATCCTGAATCTGATTGTTGACTAAAGCGTCCTGGGGCGGGTTGGCCAGCGGCGGCGGATTGGGGGCAAACGGGTGATAAGCCCAGACGCTGTCGCTTTGCTGGCTGGTATTGGCGTTGAATCCGCCCATTATATATATTACGTTGCCATACCCGGCCGCCCCGGCCCGGCACAACGGCTCGGGCAGTGAATCGCCCAAAGTCCAGACATTGGCTTGGGGGTCATAGATATCCACCCGGCGGGTGACGGTGCCCGACAGGTCCACGATCCCGCCCATCACGAATATCTTGTTGTTGACCACCGCCCCGGCCGCCTGCCAGCGGGCCGGCCCGGGCATGCTGGTCTTAACTGTCCAGGTGCCGGGATAACCGCTGCTATCGTATTCGATCACCGAGTTCAGCAAAGCCCCGGTATGGCTCAGGCCTCCGATCACGTAGATATGGGAATTTCCGTCGCCCCCCGTTGCCCCGGCCACCACCGCGTTCCTGCGGCCCTGGGGCATGGCTTTGACGTAGATCGGCGGACCACCGTAGATGTCGAGACGCTCCACGGTAGAATCGGCCGATGCCCCCAGGCTGCCGCCCACCGCATAGAGGTACTGCCCGTACATCCGCACCAGGCCATGGTTCATCCTGGGGGTCAGGGAATAGCCGGCTAAAGTATCCCAGTCGTAGATATACCGGGCGAACTTCATAAGCCGGTTGCTGATCCGCATCCCGTCGCTATCCCAGCCGCCGTGGCAATATACGGTATCCCCCACGCTGGTCGCCGCGGCGCCGATCAGGCTGAAGGGAAGCAATGACAACCCGGTCCAACTATTGTCCAGGGTATAATGGGAGGCCATATTGGTGGCCCCGCCCGGCATGGTCCCTCCGATCACCGCGATGCCGTCCTTGCTGACCGAGGCATCGCGATAAAAGCTGACGGCGGCGTCATCCACCCCGCCAATGTTTGGCAGATGGTCCACCATCTGGTAATAGCCGGCCATTGCCGGCAGCGCCATGACCGATAAGATCAGTATATATATTATTTTTTTCATCTTCTTCACTCCTTAAGGCCTGGTTGGCGGGGCTGGAATGGTTGTGTCCGTGGTGGGCGGTGGTTCCTCGCCGGTGTCGGAGGAGCCTCCCGCCAGGGCCGCGGCGGTGCCGGCCGCCACTGCGCCGATGCCGCCCCAGAACCACCACTTGGCGTAGATGGGCTTTTTGCCGGAGCCGGAATCGGACTTGAGGGCCTGTTCATTGACCTTCTTGTCCTGTTTCTTGGGGGCGGCGTCGCTCTGGACCGAGGCCGCCAGGGTGTAGGCCACGTTCTTCATCACCGTGGTCAGCAGCCTGTCTATCTCCCCGGTGTAGTCCTCGGTGACGCTGCGCTCGATCCGCCCGGTGCGGACGTCAATCATCCGGATGTTGACGGTATAGGTCTTTCCCACCTTGCCCAGGCTGCCGGAGACCATCTTCTCCACCCCGATCAGCTGGCCCACCTCCATGGCGCAGGCATCGGTGTTGCAGGCCCCGGACTGCTGAAAGCCCTGCTCTTTGAGGATGTCCTGCATCTTTCCCCGCTCCATGGCATCGAAGACCCCGGTGCGGAAAAGCTCGGTGCGCAGGCGGTCGGACAGGGCCGAAACCTCGGTCTCGGGAACCCCCTTGGGCTCCAGGTCCAGAATAGCCACCGTGGTCTTGCGGGCGGTCTGGGCCCGGCACAGCTCGGCGGCCATCGGAGATAAAAGCAACAACAATGTCAGCAAAGTTGACATGATTTTCATCATAGATCCCCCATACGATTAAGGCATTAACTTGTGTATGACCAGTATGATACCCGAATAAATATTGATAGTCAAGCTGAAATTTAACAAAAAAGACAGGATAGTCGATAAAACTACCCTGCCTGAACTTTTCCGGCCCCCAGCACGACAGCGGAAGCATTTTTCGCCTGACCTTCCAGTTGCCCCAAAAGCCTCCCCAGCCATCCCCGGTGAGGTATCCGTAAAATAAAAAAATCCGGGGTTTTATTACCGGGATATTAATGGACCAAACCTATTATGCCGCCGGCTCCGGCGTCAACCGGAGGCCGGAATGGTATCGTCGCCAAAATGTTTTTTAATTGCCAGGATCTCATCCTGGACGGCAAAGAAAGCATCAGCTACATCCGGATCAAAATAGCCACCGCTGCCTTCCCTGATAATTGCCAATGATATCTCCACCGATAGCGGCTCTTTATAGGGTCTTTTGGAGGTAAGGGCGTCAAATACATCCGCCACCGCCACTATCCGGCTGGAGATGGGGATCTCGGTGCCCCTTAGGCTGTTTGGATAACCGCTGCCATCCCACTTTTCATGATGGTGCAGCGCGATGGTCTCTCCCATCTTTATGAATTCGGCATCCGATCCCTTAAGGATGTTGGCTCCTATGACCGTATGCTGCTTCATTATGCCCCATTCTTCCTGGTTGAGCTTGGAGGGTTTTGTCAGTATCCGGTCGGATATGCCTATTTTCCCGACATCATGCATGGGCGCTGCGTAAAGGATGGTTTCAATTTCGCTTTCACTCAGTTTCAAACTTCGGGCGATGGCCGTGGAATAAAGGCTGATGCGCTTGATATGCGCTCCCGTTTCCTGGTCCTTGTACTCCGCCGCTATGGACAGCCGGTAGATCGTCTCCAGCGAGGCATCTTTTATCTTTTTCAGGGCCTGCTTTAGTTCCTCGGTCCTGCCGGCCACCTCGGACTCCAGTTCTTCCCGATAATTGCCCATCAAATCGTTATAGGCCTTGACCTTTAGCAGGGACCGGACCCGGGCTAAAAGCTCCATCTTGTCAAAAGGCTTCGAAACAAAATCGTCACAACCAGCTTCGATCCCCTTTACCCGGTCTTCCGTTTCCCGCAATGCTGTAACCAGAATTATCGGAAGCAGCCTGGTTTTGTCATTCTGCCTGACCCTGCGGGTTACTTCAAAACCATCCATGCCGGGCATCATCACGTCCAGCAGGATCAGATCGATTTGATTGCCGGAAAGTTTTTCCAGCGCCTCTTCCCCGCTGGCCGCCATGATAATTTCATAACCCTGCGGAACAAGATGCGCCTCAATCAGCTCAATGTTTTGGGGTTGGTCATCAACCACCAGGATCACCGGTTTGTTTTTCATCCCCATCTCTTTCGTATTTGCCGGTACAGGCCCCCAGCCGTGGTCAGCCGCAGCGGTTTTTGCCATTATGCCATTTCATTTTAGCCGGAGCATCCCATAGGTTATTTTTACGGTTCTCATTTTTCAACGCCGGCAAGCGGGAGCGTGAAACGGAAAACACTGCCCCCTCCGTTCCGGTCTTCCACCCATATTTTCCCGCCATGAAGCTCCACCGCAAGTTTGCAGAAGGTCAGACCAAGTCCGGTTGAACCCCGAATGCGTTTTTCCTTCGTTTCGACCGTCGCAAATTTATCGAATACCTTCTGTTTGTGTTCGTCGGGAATGCCGCTGCCGCTGTCCGAAACGGAAACCACCGCATATGGTGATTTTTCGTCCCTTCTGCTTTCAACCATAATGATGCCCAGTTTGGGCGTATAACGGATCGCGTTTGACAGCAGGTTCTGGACGATGCGCTCAACCAGGTCCTTTTGAATCTTGACCATGATGCGTTTTTTGGGGTTTTCATGGAACAATTGAATGTCCTTTCCGTTGAGCATCGGGGTCATTACTTTTATGGCCGAGGAAAGCACTTCATTCATTTCGTGATCTTCAGCGTTGATCACCATTTCATTGTTTTCCATCTTTGCCATGTCCAGCAGGTTTGCTATCATGCCGGTCAGCATTATGACGCTTTGGGTTGCCTTTTCCACATATATTGAATCCTGCTTTTCAAGTTTGTTTGACATTGCCAATAAGCCCAAATAACCCATAATACCGGCCAGGGGGCTTCGCAGATCATGGACGATGAACGAGGTCAGGCTGTCCTTCATCTCATCCAGCACTTTGATCTCCCGGTAGTTGTTTTCAACCTTATCGTAAAGGGTTTTGATTTTTATTAAATTACTGACCTTCAGCTTCAATTCGGTTGAATCGAACGGTTTTGACAAAAAGTCGTCGGCTCCGCTCTCTATCCCTTTGAGGCGTGAATCTCTGCTGCCCAGGGCGGTAATCATGATCACCGGTAGATATTCCGCCCTTTTTTTCAATATCCTGCAGACCTCAAATCCGTTCATGCTGGGCATCATCACATCCAGCAGGATCAGATCGATTCGGCTGTTGGAAATTATCTCTAACGCTTCCTGGCCGCTGGCCGCCTTGACGATCTCATAACCATGGGGGACAAGATATGCTTCCAGCAACTCAATGTTAAGGGGCTGGTCATCAACCACCAGGATCACCGGTTTAGCTTTCATTTCATTCTCTTTTATTGGTTGGGCCTTTCGATATGCCGGATGACTCACATGATAAATTGCCGGACCTCCTGGGCAAAGGTGCGGGTGTTGATCGGTATGCTGATAAAACCGCTTTTGGTTATGCTTCTTATCTCTTCCATGCCGTCCTCTATTAAAGAGGCCGCCATGAAAACAATGGGAATGGCGTAGGTCTCTATGTCTTGCCGCAATAGCAGGGCAACTTCGGAGCCGTACATGTCCGGGGGCCGCATAGCCATGATTATGATGTCCGGCTTTTCTTTTTTAGCCAGGATGATCCCGTTTGAAGCATCATCGGCCGCAAACACCTCGAAACCGGCGAACTCCAAAAGGTCTTTTTCCAACGCCACATTGCTTCTATTATCATCTATCAACAAGGCTTTCTTTCGCAGATGCAGACGGACCTCCTTGACAAAGGTGCGGGTGTTTATGGGTTTGCTGATAAACCCGCTGTTGGGTATGTTTCTTATCTCATCCATATCGTCTGCCAGTACAGAAGCGGTGACAAAAACAATGGGAACATTACAGATCTCTTTGTTTCGGCGCAATGCCTTGGCAGCTTCCGTGCCGCGCATATCCGGAAGCCTCACATCCATAATAATGATATCCGGCTTTATCCCCTCGGCTATGGCAACCCCGCTGGAAGCATTCTCGGCTACAAACACTTCAAAACCGGCGCTGGCCAAAAGGTCACTTTCCAGCAGGAGATTATTTTGATTGTCATCAACCACCAATGCTTTTATCCTCATCTCACACCTCCATCCTGGATAAAATAGGCAGGGTGAACCGAACCGAAGTGCCTTGGCCCAATCCCGCCGATGTTACAAAAAACTTCCCCTTATGCAACTCAACCAGTTTTTTAGAAAGCGGCAAGCCCAGCCCGGTTCCCTCGGTAACCCGGGAATACGGGGTATCGACCCGGAAAAACCCTTCAAATATTTTTTCCATATTTTCCTCAGCGATGCCGATTCCCGTATCCCATACTTCTATTTCTATATCGGGGCCGGCTTTCTTTGCCCGCAAGCCCAGTTTGCCGCCCTCGGGGGTGAACTTGATCGCGTTTGAAAACAGATTGTAAATTATCTCTTTTACCTTGAGTTCATCCCCCTCAATATTCGGCAGATCTTCGGCTATTTCCAGCAGCATTTGAAGTTTATTTTTATTGACCAAATCCGTCACCAGCAGCGAGATCTCATGCAACAGGCTTTTCATCGGCAAGTTGGATAACGCCAGCTTCATTTTCCCGGATTCTACTTTTGACATGTCGAGTATCTGATTTATCAGCTGGAGCAGGTGCTTTCCGCTGGTTAAAACATTATTAACATACGTTTTCTGCTTATCATTAAGCGATCCGAAAGTCTCGTCATATAATACCTCGGAGAAGCCGATAATGGAGTTAAGCGGAGTTCTGAGCTCATGCGACATGTTGGCTAAAAATTCAGTTTTTATCCGGGCGACCCGTTTTAGCTCGGTGGCAAATTCATATAGCTCTTCATGGGCTTTTTCCAGGCCGGCTTCTATCTCCTTACGCTGGGTAATGTCCTCAATGGCCAGCAGGATGATCTTTTCCTTGCCCAGGCCTCTTCGGATTTGCCGGGCATTCAAAAGCATTACCCGCCGGCCGATGGTGGAAAAAACGTGCTCCACCTCATAGTTGTCAAAAGCGGCCTTTTGGGGCAGGATGGTTTCCAGCAATTCCCGCAGCTTGGGGATGTCCCACTGCTTGTTGCCCAGGTCATAGATCAGCTGGCCCACGGTCTCTTCGGGCATTACCTTGAAGAAGTCATAGAAGGAGCGGCTGACGGTGACCACCCTGAGGTCTTGATCCAAAGAGATCAGGGGCTCCCGCACCGTGTTGATGACGCTCTCGGCGAATTCGCTGGCTTCGTCGGCGGTTTTTTTGATGACCGCCAGTTCTTTCCGGGTCTTCTCCAGGCCGGCTTCTACCTCCTTACGTTTGGTGATGTCCTCGATGGCCAGCAGGATGATCCGTTCCTTGCCCAACACTCGATCAATCTGCCGGGCGTTCAAGAGCATGGTGCGCCGGCCGATGGTGGCAAAATCGTGTTCCACTTCATAGTTGTCAAAGGCGGTCTTTTGGGGCAGGACATCTTCCAGCAGTTCCCGCAGCTTGGGGATATCCCACTGCTTGTTGCCCAGGTCATAGATAAGCTGGCCTATGGTCTCCTCCGGCTTTACCTTGAAGAAGTCATAGAAGGAGCGGCTGACGGTGACCACCCTTAGATCCTGGTCTAAAACGATCAACGGCTCCCGGACGGTGTTGATGATGCTCTCGGCGTACTCACTGACCAGCAGCATCTGCTTTATCTTCTTATGTTCGGTTATGTCATGCATAATGGCCGACACGCCACAAATTTTTCCCGCCTTGTCCTTGATGGGAGAAAGGGTCAAAGAGACATCTATCACCACCCCGTCTTTCCGGACCCGTTTTGTCTCGTGATTTTCGATAGGTTCTCCGGCCCGCAGCTTTTTAAATTGGTCCAGCATTTCATTTTTGTAGCCGGAAGGGGCTAACAGGGAGATATTCTGACCCTGCATCTCCTTTTGGGCATAACCGTATATTTTTTCCGCCCCGTCATTCCAGCTGACGACATCCCCCTGCAAAGTTTCTCCAATGATGCCGTCAACCGATGTGTTGACAATGGCCGCTAAACTAAGATATGATTCTTCCAGACTCCTGCGCTTGGTGATATCTTCGATGGCCAGGAGAATTACTTTGAGCTTTTCCGGAGGATTGGGGATCCTCCGGGCGTTTAAAAGCATCACCCGCCGGCCAATACCAAGGAAATCGTGTTCCACCTCATAGTCATCAAAGGTTGCTTTTTGGGGAAGGATGGTCTCCAGCAATTCCCGCAGCCTGGGAATATCCCATTGCTTGTTGCCCAGGTCATAGATAAGCTGGCCCACGGTCTCTTCGTGATTAACCTTAAAGACGTCATAAAAGGACCGGCTGGCGGTGATCACCCTTAGATCCTGATCCAGGGTGATCAGGGGTTCCCGCACAGTATTGACGATGCTCTCGGCGTATTCCTGGGATTTTGTGGCAGATTTTTTTTCGAACATTTTCTGTCTCCTTGTATTGGCAATGCCTTGGCCGAGGCATGCGCAACGGCAACTGCATTATTATTTACTTGGCTTGCTGGCTTATGAACATTGTGGTCGAATATACTTTGTGATTCAGGCCCTATGCCGTGCGTTGCGGATCAGGCCCAACTATTCGCCGTCGCTGGCCTTCGTCTGGCAAGAAGGAATATCGTCGTCTGGTTGATCTTTCGCCGCGAGAATCCATCGCAAAGCAGTCTCATAGTCCGTAAACGCATTCACGGCATATCCCCGGTTGTGAGCACAGGTCTCAAAAAAACTGGCCTGGTCAAAGTTGACCCCCGGCATAACCAAAAGCGCCACTTTCCGGTGAAAGGCATCTCCGTGCTGGTAAAGCTCCGCCGCCAGTTGATACACATCCATTACCGATAAATTGTTTTGAGTGTCACGAAAATCAACCAGCAGCTCATAATCCGCCGGTGATTGCTCCGCCTTGGCTATAGCTATCAGAAGTTGCCTGCTGGTATCGATGTTGATTATGCCATCGGGGGTTACCTCCAGAAAATCCCTGGCAGCTATGACCTTGATTTTTGTGGCCATGGAATGCCTCCTTTCATGTTGGCCGCCTGGGCGGCGTCAGAACCTGCCGAACCAATAGGGATCCACCAACCTGACCAGTATCCCCCAGACCGAACCCAGCACCGCGCCGCCGAGGACATCGCGCGGATAGTGGGCTCCTACATACATCCGGGTGAACCCGACCAGCCCGGCGGCGGCGTACAGGGCTGCTGTTCCCCAAATTCCCGGGTGGAACCAGTGGCTGATCAACATCGCCAGAAAAAATGTCTGGGCGGTATGTCCGCTGGGAAAGGACCGGCCCCGTTCCCGCCAGCCGATGACCCTGGCCTTCTCATGGTCCATGAACGGGCGGGCCCGGTCCGTCAGCGCCTTGATGACCTCCACCAGCAGCCACAGGGTAAGCGTGCCCAGAATGATCTCCACCGTCAGGCGGCGGTATTTAATTATGAAGAATATGACCGCCAGGATAACTGCTGTTATCATATTGCCTGCCTGGGTCGCCAGCCACATGGCCCGATCCAGCCACTTTGGATGGCTGCCCCTGAGGTTAAAAAGCAGGAATATTCTAGTATCCAGACTACGCCCGGCCGACCACAACAGGGATACGGTGATCAGCGAGAAAACAACCAGCATGGTGACCATCGTCCGGTTGGCCCGCAGCGCCGTGAACATTGCCGCCCGGGCCCCATTCGGCAGCCAGAGGAAGAACAGGATCAGGCCGGCCGCCAGGCCTGTCAGCAGTATCACCCTCCGCCGGGCGGACCAAAGACGGGCAACGTTCGACTCTGGCGGCAATAGTACCTCTTTGCGGTCACTGGCCATGGGACATCCCCTGGCGATCATCGGCTGCTTTTTCACGTTGCTCCCTGGCCAATCGCTGCCGGGACCGGCGGCGGCGCCACAATGCCTTGGGCCCCGCCATCACCACCAGACGCTGGGGATGCAGCATTATGGTCACAGAGCCGTCGCCGAGTGAGACCCCGTCTGCCATGACCGGCATGGCCGGTTTGGTCCTGATCGTGATCTTTTTTGTCCGAAAGCGCTGGATCCGGTTGTCGGGTGCGGCGTTCGACGGCTGCATCATTTGGCCGATCAGGTCGCGTTTGCTCAGATCGGAATAGACGAACACATCCAGATAGTGGTCGTCGAATATCACGTCCGGAGCAACCTGATAATTCGCCCCCATATACGGCATGTTGGCGACGATCACTACGTGTGCCTGGGCAACAACATATTTTCGACTGCTGCCAACCTGCAATCGGATCTCCGAGGGTTGCGCCTTAACCAGGGTCGAGATGAACCCGGCGATCTTGCCTAGTTCGCCGTGCTGAATGTCGTCGGAAGCCGGATATAGGGCCGAGGGCAGGCCGATGGCGGCCGCTTCCAAAAATGGACGGTTTTTTTTGCGCTGGCGCACCTGGCCCACGTCGATCTTGATCTGACGCCCTTTCCGCAGCAGCGCGGCGGCGGCGGCAAGGTTATCGACCGGGATGCCGAGGCTGCGGGCCAGATTGTTGCGGGTGCCGGTCGGTATGATACCCAGGGTGGTCCGGCTGCCGACCAGTCCCAGCGCTATATTTTCAATCGTGCCGTCGCCGCCGGAAACGATCACCATTTTTACCCCGGCCCGGACAGTACTGCGGGCCAATAACCGTAAATCCTGTTTCGGCTGTACCACAACCACTTCCGCCTGGATCTGCTGTTTCTGCAAAAGACACAGCAAGTCCACCAGTTGCGCTGCGGATTCCTTTGGATTGCCGGAAGCTGGATTGAAAATCAGTTTGGCTTTCACCCTTTCCCCCTATAGCTATGGCAGCCAGCGGCCGTCTTTATTGCGGAATGTTTTATTGGCAGAATGCCCCCGGGTTTTCATCGGGTGATGCTGACGATCAAACAACTTGTGCGCCAGCAGAATTGCGGCCGGGGCAGGCTACGGAGATTGCCTCGGCAGACTCCAACATCCCCATCCGGAATGGCTCTGTTTGTTTTTCAAACGACCAAAGCGCGGCGGGCGGTAGAATATATCCACCCCCTCGCTCATTCCGGGTCTGGCATAGGCGGGATCTTCGGCGCAGTCCAAGTGTTCAACTGATCCCGGTTTCTTTCCACTCAAGGCGGTCAAAGTTTGTTCATAGGCGCTTCCGACAGAGTTCAGGTATCCCCGGACACTGTCCACATCGTATACCGCAACAGTGACCGCTGTCTGGATATCTTCTGTCAGCTTGTCAAATGCTTGCCGGGCGAAGTTTTTGGCCAAAGCAGCCATATCTCCGTCTTGCAATTCCCGGTCCAAATTTTCAAGCCGCTGCAGGTCAAAATAGGAGCGGTGCAGATTTCCGGGAGAAGCGATGATGTAACGGGCATATGGCGCCAGCGCAGCAACGGTGTACGGAGTGCCGTTGTAGCAAGTGGACAGGACGATCAGATCTAATTTAACTGAATCACTCTTGATCTGCTTCAATCCCCCGGCAAAATCGTCTATGGTGAACACCCGGCCCGGGGAGGAGGCATCATATCCGGCCCCCCCGAATTCCGGTATCTGGTGGCCGAAGTATAGCAACAACTTTGCTTCCGGAGGAGATGCCCCCTGATGGTACCGGCTATATAGCTCTACTTCCGGCTGGAAGCGGGTCTTTCCCCGGTTTCGCCAATACGATTCCTTGGCCAGAAGCCGTCCCTCCCGGTAGTGGTAGCAGGTGCCGTCATGGCGGGGGAAAAAGAGCCAGGCATGCCGCCTGGGTTTTTGATGAAAGATAAACACCTCCGCCCGCCTGTTCTGTTCCGCCACCTCTATTGCCCCAGCCAGGGCCGCCTTATCGGCCAGGTGGGCCTGGCCGCCGGCATCGTGATACAGGTAGTCCCCGTCGCCGTGGATAATGAAGATCATCGAGTATCTTATTGGCTGGGGGGTCTCATCTGACATGGTTATTTCCCGCCGGGCGGAAGGGATAGAACTGCAGGAGATAAGGAACAATCCGAACACCACGCAGCCGGCGCACTTGAGCAGCATCTGGAATGGCCGCGTGGCGCTCGTAAAGGTCAGGTTGTATGAATTTTGCATGACTATCCTTGTGAATATCAGCTCGATGCCGGGCCCACTAAAAGAGAAGGACCAAAATGAGAACGATCAAGAGCAGCGTGACCACGCTGATGGTTATCGTTTCGGGGGCTTGCTCCATATCCTGAACCACATAATCGGAGAAGTCGTCCAGTTGGGCATCCGCCACCCGATCATAGCCATTGGTGCCCACTAGCTCGTTTTGTTTCTCCTGCAGGGTTGTTTTGAGCTGATTGATGCCGGCCCGGTCATCTTTTGAGACCAGGGGCAAGCTTTGGACCCGGTCCAATACCATGGTCATGTTTTGCAGTGAATTGTTCAGTATTTCGCGCTTTTGCACCGGGTCGCCGGTTGCTTTCACGTTGCAGGCGGTGTTGTTAAAATACTTGAGAATGCCGTCATTTGCCGCTGCATAACCTGTTTGCCCCAGGACCAACAGGGCGGCGATTGTTCCGAGGATGGTTCTTGTCTTCATGGCAGTTTCTCCTTGATTATTTAATGGTTTTAGCTCGGGGAGGAGCTAGTTAAGGGTTCCGTTCTCGGCGGCGTTCTTTAATTTGTCATTGGCAAATATGGCGACTTCCACCCGCCGGTTTTGTTGACGGCCATATTCCGTATCATTCGACGCGATGGGATTAGACTCACCCATTCCTACCGTAGATATCCTGGAGCCGGGAACAGCCTGACCCATAAGATGGTTGGCAACCGCCTGAGCCCGGCGTTCGGACAATTTCAGGTTATAGTCTTCACTTCCGGTGTTGTCGGTGTCTCCTTCAATGAGAATGTTGGTGTCCGAATATTTATTAAGGATCTTCGCCAAACTCTCGATGTTCGTTTTCGCCTGGGAGCGCAAATACGATTCATCCACATCGAAAAGAAGGCCCGAATCAAAGGTGATCTTGATCCCTTCCCCGACCCGCTCAATCGTTGCTCCCTGCATGTCCCGCTTCATCTCCTCGGCCCTTTTGTCCATCTCATTGCCGATCAAAGCACCGGCCGTGCCTCCGACCGCCGCTCCGATGATGGCCCCCAGGGCCGTATTTCCGTATTGGTTTCCGATAATCCCGCCGGCGACTCCTCCGACCCCGGCTCCTATACCCCCGCCTTTCAGCGCGTTACTGAGTCCGCACCCCGACATCACTGCGAGGGAGACACTGAGAGCCAGAACCATGACAATGTTCGTTTTTATTTTCATACTACCTCTTTTAACTGTTGTTTATGGTTGGGTTTAAGTTATGCGCCTGTTTGTAGGGCTTGCCCCCTTTTGGGTCGTCTCTGCTGAGCCTGGGTGGGACAAATGGTTCCGGGGAAAAGCTGCCCGGTTCCCCTAATGACCGCCGTGATCATGGTTTAAGGATTGGTTTTCACATAGCGTACCCCCCGATATTGTTAATTTGGAATTTATCATGTCCTTCGCTTTATTTTCCGTCGCCGCTGGCCGCTGCCGCCGAACAGCGCAGACGGCTGTATTGGAAAGTGAATTCTGCCCCCAGGATCATTATAAAGGCCGAGCAGTATATCCAGACCAGCAGTATAATAATTGAGGCAATGGAGCCGTAGATCAGCTGGAAATTGGCATATTTCTCCAGATAGAGCACAAACAAAGTTTTGGCAATTTCAAAAAGGACAGTGGCCAAAAGCGCCCCGGGCCAAACATAACGCCAGTATGTCTTGACATTTGGAATGAACTTATAGAGCAGCAAAAATACTGCCAACAACAGCAGGAATGCCGTCAGTCGGCTTCCCGCCTCCACTATTACCAATAACGCTGGCGGCAGGTCAAATACTTCACGCGCTAGTGAGATGAGGGCGCTGGCTCCCAGTGAGAAAAGAAAAAGGACGCTGGTGCCCAATGCCATGCCCATTGCATGTGCTTTCCCGACATAGAAACGACGGCCGCGGCGGTTATCCCAGGCCCGATTGATAGCCTGGTTTATCGCGCCGAACATCCCGCTAGCACCCCAAAACAGAAGAAAGATGCTTACCACCCCCACCGGACCCCGTAGTTTTACCACACTTACAATATTTTGCTTCAAAAAATCGGTGGCACCGGGCAGATTTTTGCCCACAAAATGCAGCAGTTCCTCTTGCAGGTTTAGTGAAGGCAGGAAAAAACCAAATACAGCAATCAGTCCCAGCAGCAGCGGAAAGGTGGATAAAATTGCATAATAGGCCACGCCGGCGGCTCTTTGGGTGGCATCATGGGCGTCTAATCCCTTGGCGGTCAGCAAGATCAAATGCAGGACAGGTATTTTCAGCAGGCGGTCTTTTGTCTTCAGCAGCCTGACGGATAATCTTTTTATTTGATTTACCATTCCCTTGTTCCATTTTCCTTCCGCTCATCACCTTAATCAGTGCCCGTGAAGGCCCCTCGATATATTTGCTGACCATACCGGGGTTTATCGATCCTAACTGATGCTCCCTTCAAGCGTGCTGTCCCTCAAGTATTGGTATATCTTTATGACCGACATGGTAAGCGGCAGGATCATGATGATCCCCAGGATTCCGCCGAAATGTGCTCCTAGAACACAAAGCACCAATACCAACGCCGGATGGATCTCCATTTGCCGGCCCTGGATCCTGGGCACCAGCAGGTTGTTCTCGAACAATTGGATCGCCAAATATCCCAAAGCCACCCAGAACACCTTTTCCGGAGCCGTGGCCAGCGTCACCAGAACGCCCAGGCCGCCGCCCATCCATGGACCAAGCTGGGGCACCATTTCGGTAAGCCCCGCAAAGACGGCCAACGGCAGGGCATAATCTATTCTCAAAATACTCAGCAACGCATAGGCACAAAGGCCCACCGCCAGCCCCAGCAACAACTGCCCGATGATATAGCGTCCCACCACCTTGTTGAGAATGACGATTATGTTTTTGGTATGGATCCGCGCCCACCCCGGCAGCCCCGCATAAAATTTGTCGCGCAGTCTGCTCCAGTCTTTAAGGATGAAGAACAAAAATATTGGCAGGCTGGCAAACCCCATGATCATCCCCAGTGAGGTCTGGAACATTTTCAACCCCCGGGTCAGAAAGTCCTTCAGCAGCTCCGGCAGCGCGTCTCCGGCTTTGGCCATATAAACATCGATGGCCTCCTGGATCAGCGGATCTGACAGCATGGGGATGGATCTAAGCCATTGTTTTATCGTATTCAATCCGTTGGGGATGGTCTGGGAAGCATCATGGGTCAGGGCTCCCAGGGCTTTCCCTCCGATGGTGATGATATAGAATAGTACCAGACCGATGAAAGCCAGGGATAGGATATATGCCACCGTTATAAGAGAAATTCTTTTAAATTGCTGCAACTTCGGTTTCCGGCCAGCGCCGGGGAGACGTTTCTCCACCCACCGGATGACCGGCAAGATCAGGTAGGCCAGAAGGCCGCCTACCATAAATGGCAACAGGACGCTTCGTAAACCCCAGATCAACAGGATAACGAAGATCAGTCCCAGTACGAACACTGTCAGCTGCCAGTGTTTTCTTATCAGCGCGTTAACCGAGTCCAATTTCAATTTCCTCCTGTTATTGTCCTATAATCCATCGCCGTCTTCATATCTGTTCTATCCCGGTGCCGGAACCCAGCATGACGGCCAATCCCCGGGTTTCTTCGTGGCTTTCCAGAAAGATCTTGACCAAGCTGGTCATGGGCACCGAGAGCAGCATGCCCACCGGTCCCAGGATCCATCCCCAGAATACCATCGAAAGGAAGACCACCAGAGTTGATAGGCTCAGGCCTTTACCCAACAGTTTGGGTTGCAGGAAGTTGCCCAGAAGCATGTAGACCACCATAAAGCCCAGGGCTGTCAGCAGGGCAGAACCTAAACCCAACTGGACCAGCGCCAGAAGGATGACCGGTATGGCCGCGAAGATGGAGCCGATATTGGGCACAAAGTTCAGGATAAATGCCAGCGTTCCCCAGAGCAGCGGATACGGGACACCGAGGACCAAAAGCCAAAGACAGATCAGCAGGCCTCCGGCGGCGCTGATCAGGGTTTGAATTACCAGATAGCGCTTGGCACTCTTGATGAATTTTGCAATGACTGACAAAGACGTCTCGGGATTCTTGTAAACCGCCCTCATTTTTTGGGGCAATTCCGATACTTCCAGCAGAATGAACACCACCGTCAGTAGGATCAATATCGCATTGGCGATAATGCGGCTCAGGGTTGAAAACACCTCCCCGGCCAGGCTCATTACCCATCCCGGATTTAAAGCGCCGGCTGCTCCATCCTGGGGTATGTTGACGCCTTTGTCCTGCAGCCAGCTTGAAAATGCGGCACTGTTAGCGGACAATCGTTCCAGGTAGCCTGGAAGGTTGCTCATAAATTGATTAAGCGAGGGACCTATCAGCAATACAAAGAATGCTCCGCCGATCAGTATCACCGCCAGAATGATGGCCAGGGCCAAAACCTTCGGCACGCCCTTGCTGCGGATCCAGTACAACGGCGGCGTGCAAATGACGGCGATGAACAGCGCCAGGAAAAGGGGCACCAACAACGAACTGGCCGCCTTCATTCCCGCCACCACGATCGTAAAACTGGCCAACATCAAAAGCGCTGGAGCCTTGGCCGTGCGTTTCATAAGACTATTCATTTATTAACCAATAACTCTTTAGGGTTTTCCCAGCATTACTATTCAGCACTTATTTTATGAAGCCAACTACATCGTCAGGCAGAAGGCTCATGGTGTTTGCAGTTTTATCGCTTTATGGCCCGGACAGCTGCACGCCCCTTACGGCTGGCTTCGGAGGTTGCCTCCTTGACCGTGTCCACCACACTGCCGGCAGTTTCCTTGACGGTGTCCGCCACCTCATCGACCGCTTCCTTGAGCAGCTGTCTGGTCACTTTGCCCGATTTCGGGGCATAGAGCAAGGCCATTACTCCGCCAATGACCGCCCCGGTCAGCAGGCCGAGGCCAAAACCGGAAACATGATCCCTGTTCATAATTGTTCTCTCCTTTATTAAAGTTACCTTATGCGCTTCGCCGTTTGTGGCCCGCGATCAGGCTGGCCAGGATCACGACTATGAAAATTACCAGCAAAACATGAACTGCCCCTCCCAGTAAATTGCCGATCAGCCAGGCAAAAAGCCACAAAACCAGCAGGATGGTAAAAATGATCCAGATCATGTTCGGCTCCTTTCTCCGCAGGCAGAACGGCAACCACCCTTAAAATATTTCCGTTACACCTTCATCAGCAACTGGCGTATTTCTTCCTTGGTAATTCCCAGCTTCTTCTGGAGTCTCCCCAACAGCTCTTCCTCCTTGCCCTCTATAAAGAGCACGTCATCGTCCGTCAGGTTGGCATATTGCTGTTTGAGCTTGCCCGCCACCTCATTCCAGTTACCCTTGATTTTTAGCTTGTTCATTTGGCATCTCCCTGAAATTAATTGAATCCGTTTGGTTTTGTTCGATAACCCTATTCTGTTTTTGACGATCCGTCATTCATAACCATCCTGTTGTCAAGTGGTTTTAAAGCCTTTTACGCCCTTTATATCATTGGCCGGCTTTCCCGCCAGATCCTTTTCGGCTGCCAACCAATCGTCCAGGTCACGGCCGGGCTGCCGGCCCCTCTGTTCAAACATTTGATGGGCCTTTATCCTGGTCAGGTTTTCCATATCTGCGGGCGCCCCGGCGGAGACGGGAGCGGTTATGGCCGGCTGGACTTTTTGGGCTTTTGTCGTATTCATTTTCAGATTCCTTAAATTGTTATTTATCCGTTTGTTTAATTACGGTTTAAGCTGCGACCATCCTTCGCCACAGACGTTGATATGCCAACTGTATCATGTTTGCCGTGCTGAGTTTTGGGCTTTTCCCCGGGGCAGGACTTAAACGGCAGCCTGGCCGGTGCCTGTTATTTGACCGTTTGCGTTTCATGGTTTTGGCTCCTTTGTCGTTTTCTATTTTTTGAATATTTTGCCGATATTCTTGACCCCCCCCAGCAGGCCCTGGATCAATGCCAATACCGGAAGCAGGGGCCGAAGGCCCTCCTGCACCATGGCCACGGTGTCGCTGACGCTCTCGGATGCCTCCTTGACCGACTGCAGCGCTGACTTGGTTTCGCAACGCAGCTGGTAAAACATTACCGAAGCAAAAATGAGCACCGCCGTGGACACAAATCCCAGGACGGTTAGGCTCAAATCACGGTACCATTCAATACCCATTTGTCGTTACCTCCTTGTTATGTTACAAGGGCCGAGCCTTTAATGACCCGGCCGCTCGTTGTTACCCTTTTTGGGATACCTCCCCGTATTTCAGAGATACAGGGAGGTCATTTGCCAGTTACCCTATGGAGCGGTAACGGTCGCGGCATCCAGGGTCACCGCTGACTGCACCAGCGCCCGTCCGGTAAATATTGAACCGGTTTCCATGCTCATCAGGGTCTGGCACAGCATGATCCCCTTGAGGTTGGCGGTCGTTCCCAGGGTCACTTGGCCGGCCACCTGCCAGAAGATGTTCTTGGCCTGGGCGCCTCCGCTCAGCGTAATGATGGCGCCGCTGCCGATGGTGAGATCCTGGGCTATCTGGAAGATCCAGACATCATTCACCCCGCCGCTGAGCGTGACCCCGGGGGCATTTACCAAAAGGCCGGTGCCCCACTTGTAAAGGCCCGGAACCAGGGTCAGCGAAGTGATATTCCCGGCTCCCAGTTCGGTGGCAGTGGGGTTGGTCCGTCCGGCGGCGTCGGTGTAAGCGGTTTCCAGATCGCTGATGGCTGTGGTCAGGTTGGCGGGAGTGGGCGGGTAGTAGTCGGAAGCGTAGACTTTCCCTCCAGTCACCAGAGTTGAGGTTGAAAATGTGTTCGAAACATCCATGATCAACCCGAACCCGGTGATATAGCTGGCGGCGGCCGGGCTCACGCCCATGTTGCCCACTACCGAGGCGGACCCGGTGGTCGAAATCCCCGTTTTTGACAGTAGCACGAAATTGCCGGCGGTGCCCAGGTCAACCGGCGGCGGTCCGGCCGTCCCCGCAGCGATGGTGGTGAAGCTCCACACTTTGGCAACAGCCATTGCATTGCCGGCCAGATCCTTGACCCCGGTGGTGACTGTGACCGTATAGGTGGTATTGTTGGCCAGGTCGCTGCCGGGATTAAGGGCGGCGGTGGTGGTGCTGGGAGAGGTCACCGCGCCGGATATAAGCGTGGTACCCTGTTTTAAGGTAATGGTGGAAGCGGTGATGGTCAACGGATTCATTGCTTCGCTGAAGGTGACGTAAATGTTGGCGTTGACCGCAACACCGGTGGCGGCATTGGCCGGGATGGTGGAGACCACTGTGGGCCTGGTGGTGTCCGCCGTTGTTCCGGTGGTAAATGTCCAGACATAGGTGCTGGCCATTGCATTGCCGGCCAGATCGGTGACCCCGGTGGTGATGGTGGCGGTATAGACGGTGCTGGCCGCCAGATTGGCTGCCGGGTTGAAGGTGGCGGTCGCGCCCAGGGAGGTCACCGCGCCGGAAATGACCGTGGTCCCCTGTTTTAAGGTAAAGGTGGCGGCGGTGATGGTGGCCGGGTTCATCGCTTCGCTGAAGGTGACGGCGATGTTGCCTCCCAGCGCCACGCCGGTGGCCAGATTCGCCGGAACGGTGGAACTGACGGTGGGCCTGGTGGTGTCCTCCGTTGTGCCGGTGGTAAATGTCCAGACATAGTTACTGGCCAGCGTATTGCCGTCCGGATCCTTGACCCCGGTGGTCAGCGTGGCCGTATAAACGGTGCTGGCGGTCAGGTTGCTGGTAGGATCAAAGGTGGCCGTGGCGCCTGCGGCAGCATAGGATACCGCTCCCGAAATGGCGGTTGCTCCCTGTTTTAAAGTAAAGGTGGCGGCGGTAATGGTAGCCGGGTCCAGGGCCTCGCTAAAGGCGGCTGTGATCTGCCGGTTGAGCAACACACCGGTGGCAAGGTTGGCCGGGTTGGTGGAATTCACCGCCGGCCTTGTGGTGTCGGCCGTTACGGCAACGGGGCTGGTGATCCTCTGCCCGCAGCCGTTGGTCGCCACACCCACGGCCATCGCAATAAGACTAAGCATTATTACGGTAATGACCTGCCGGGTGCCTGTTTTTTTCGACATGGTTTTATCTCCTATTTGGGGCGCAGTTTTAGCCCGGTGGGCTGACGGCTGTGCCTGGTTTCGCTCTTTATGAGCAGTTGGCGGGCCTTTTTTATATTTGATCATTCCCCGAGGTCTAAATCATTGAGGATTTTTATACCACTGGAGATTGTTCCTCTTGGGCAGCCTTTACTTTGGGGGGTTTGATGTGTCTGGCCGGCATTTCCAAATTGCGGGCCTTATATTCCTTTTCGGCCGCTTTCCTGATGATATACGCGTTGTCGTAGATAATGCCATAAAGCAAGTAAAACCCGTTATCGTCAGTATCGTTCACCATGCCTTGATCGGCCACTTGGACCATGTGCTCGACCATGTCAAGCACCACATCCAAATGCTCATTGATTTTAATTTTACCCATATTTAATCCTATCTAAGCCGGTTGTCAGCTTATAACCGGACCTCCCGAATTTCTGTCACAGGAGAGATCCATGATTGTCGTCTCTGGTACATAATGGCACATCACCATTAACAGGACGTACCGTCATTCCTGGTCGTGTCTATTTAATAAGCTACCTCAGCAGCACCAGCCGCCGGGTAAGGCTGTTTTCTTCATAATTCAACTGGTAAAAATAAACTCCGGCTGACAGCTTTCTTCCCTGGCTGTCGCTGCCTCTCCAGATAATGTTATAAGCCCCGCTTTGCTTTTGACCCTGCACCAGGGTGTTTACCTTCCGGCCGCAGATATCGTAAACATTAAGAGAGACATTGCCGGCCCGGGGGAGAACGTAACTGATGATCGCCGACCCCGAAACCGGGTTGGGCCGGCAGGGCATTAATTGCAGTTTATTGAGGGTCAATTCGCCGCTTACCGCCATCACCGGACCGTGCCAGGTTATCTGGCCGCTTAGATCCTTATCCCCCAGACGATAGTAGTAGGTGGAATTGGGAAGCACCAAAGTATCGGTGTAGCTGTATTGGCAGCCGAAGGGGGATCCTTCGGCCGATACAGATGTCAGCTTAAGAAAATCTTCGGCCTGGCCAAATGAACGCTCTATCAGCCATTCGTTATTGTTGATCTCACTGGCGGTCCGCCAGGTTAAAGTTATTCCCTTGCTTCCGCTCTGGCAGGCAAATTCCGACAGCTCTATTGCCAAGGGCACGGTAACTGCGTCCAATGTTACCGCGGTCTGGGCCAGGGCCCTGCCGCTTAAAGTTGCTCCGGTCATTATCACGATGGCCGTGGCATCAAGTATCGTTCCCTTGAATTGAGAGTAAGTTCCCAGGGTGGTCTGGCCGGCCACCTGCCAGAAAACATTGTGTGGTTGGGCGCTGCCTCTTAAATTAACGATGGCATAGCTGCCGACGTTGAGAGTTGTGCCTATCTGGAATATCCAGACATCTTCTGCGCCGCCCTCAAGAATCAGACTGTCGTTTATGATAACCCCGGTGGCCCATTTATAAATACCGGGGACCAGGGTCATTCCGCTGATATTCCCGGCGCCTAGTTCAGTAATATCCGGCGGTGTCCGCCCGGCAGCATTGGTGTATGCGGCTTCCATGGCGCTGACGGCCGCGGTCAGGTTGGCCGGAGTGGGGGCCTTATAATTGGCGGCATAGACATTCCCGGTCACCAAGGATGATGTCGAATAGGTGCTGTCGGCACTCATGGTAAGGGAGAATCCGGTTATGGCGCTGGCTGCTATCGGGCTCACTCCGATGGAACCATTAATAATGGTGGTTCCGGTGGTCGATATTCCGGATTTTGCCAGGATGGCAAAATTGCCGGCCGTTCCCAGGTCTACCGGCTGACTGTAGCCGTTGGTAATGCCCATTGCCAGGGCCGCCAGCCCCATGGTTATTGCGGCTATGATCGGCCGTCTTCCGGTTTTTGTTAACATGGTTTTACACTTCTTTCTTTTTGGGACGCAGTATGCGCTCGGCGGGCGGAGTGCTGTGCCTTGCCCCGCCGCTTATTAAAGCGGCGGGACGTTGTTTGATTATTTCCTTTGGCATATAAGAGATCCACCGGTAGGACGGGTTATTTCGGACACGGCCATGGCTGCCGTAATTCTCACGCCAGCTGAGGTTCTTATCTCAACAGCACCAGCCGCCGGGTAAGACTGGTCCCTTCATAATTCAACTGGTAAAAATAAATTCCGGCTGACAGCTTTCTTCCCTGGCTGTCGCTGCCTCTCCAGATAATGTTATACGCCCCGCTCTGCTTTTGACCCTGCACCAGGGTGCTTACCTTCCGGCCGCAGATATCGTAAACATTAAGCGAGACATTGCCGGCCCGGGGGAGAACGTAGCTGATGATCGCCGACCCCGAAACCGGGTTGGGCCGGCAGGGCATCAGTTGCAGTTTATTGAGGGTCAATTCGCCTCCGGTCGGCTGTTCTACCCCTGTGGTAATGGCCACGGCGTCCAATGTCACCGCGGTCTGGGCCAGGGCGCTGCCGTTCACTGTTGCGCCGGTCTGGATCACGATCGCCGTCATATCCAATATGGTTCCCTTGAAATCGGAGGACGTTCCCAGGGTGGTCTGGCCGGCCACCTGCCAGAAAATGTTTTTGGCCTGAGCGGCGCCGCCTAGGGTAACAATGGCGCTGTTGCCCACTCCCAGAGTTTGTGCTATCTGAAAGATCCAGACGTCATCCGCGCCGCCCGACAAGGTGACGCCGCCGTTTATCAGGACCGCGGAGCTCCAGTAATATGTGCCGGGGTAAATGGTCTGCCCGCTGAGGTCACCGGCGTGCAGTTCGGTGGAATCCGGAGTCAATCCGGCGGTGGTGGTATAGGCGGTTTGCATATCAAGGACAGCCGAGTCCAGGTATGCCGGCGTAGGAACCGTATAATCGGCCGCATATACTTTCCCAGTTACCAGGGGCGAGGTCGCAAAGGTACCCGAACTATCCAAGGTCAGGTCAAATGGTCCGGTTATGGAGCCAGCGGTGTTCGGGCTCACTCCGATATTTCCCATAATTTGGGTGCCGGCGGTGGTCGATATTCCGGTCTTGGCCAGGATCACAAAATTACCGGCCTTTCCCAGATCCACCGGCGTGGCGCCGTATCCATTGGTAATGCCCAGTACCATCGCAATAACCGCCATCGTTATTACGGTCATGGCCTGCCGTCTGACTGGTTTTGTTGACATAACTCTGCCTCTTTCTTTGGGGCACAGCGTTTGGCCGGTGTGGCCTGTGGGCGGTGCCTTGTCCCGCCCCCTTTTTGGGGGCGGGACCTTGTTAAAAGTTTCTTTTGACTGTTGATCCGTGGCTATTTTATTACCGTGACTTCCATCCTGCGGTTAAGGGCCCGGCCGGCCTTGGTGCTATTGGTGGCAACCGGGTAGTCCTCGCCGTAGCCAATATGCGTCAACCGGTCTGCGCTGATGCCATAGTCGGCTATCAGGGCATTGCGAACCACGTTGGCCCGGGCTTCGGATAGCTTCTGGTTATAGGCTTTGGTGCCAGGGCTGGAGGTATGCCCGCCGATCTCCACCCTTACTTCCGGGTTTTCTTTCAGGATCTTGGCAATGGATTCCAGAAGCTGCGCGGAATTGGGGCCGAGCTTGGCATTTCCAATGGTGAAATTAACGTCGGTAAAGACGAACTTGTCGCCGATCTTGACCAGGTATATGGTCTGCTTCGCAAGCGGCGCGCCGCCCATGGGGTGCAGGGTGAGGCTCTTGGGGTAATACCCGTCGGCTCCGGCCTGGACGTAGTACTCGCCCTGGTTCAACATGATGTTGAAGGCGCCCTTGAAGTCGGTCTTGGCGGACTGGAACTTGCCGGTGGAATCCTTGAAGGATATGGTGGCAACCACCGGACTGCCGGTTTTGTAGTCCATTACGTTGCCGGAGATTTCGCTGGGAGGAATGGGTTTGAGGGTCAGGGCGAAGTCCTGGATGGCCGGCACTTTCCTGTTCTTTTTTGTCAACTGGACCGCGGCGCTCCCCGGCAGGTACAGCTTGGCCTCGGCCCTGATCTCCACCGGAGCTTTTCCGATGACGACCCCTTCCAGCCGGTATTCGCCGGTCGGGTTGCTATTGGCGGCGATCCCTCCGGCCGATACGATGGCCAGGATCCCTTTGCCGGTCGACTTGTCAGTCACCTTGCCGGTGATGATCCCGGTGGCCGGAACCTTCGGGCCTATCTCCGCCTTGGGCGCATAGTGCAGGCCCAGGATGGCATGCCAGTGCTCGCCGCCGCGGAAGAATGGCAAAGCCTCACGGACGTCGGTCCGCAGGTTGTACTCGCCGCCCCCCGTGATGTTGAAGCCTGCGACATAGTACCTCAGGCCGAAGACCGCCCAGGTGGGGTTGTTCAATTCGTCGTATTCGATCAGCTCGCCGGTGGTGCTGCCGGGCTTGGGATACTTGGTGGTGTCCATCATGTATTCGGCGCTGAACCCGACATAGGGGGTCAGGTATCCCATGTCGTAGCTTAAACCGATGCCGAACGGCAGCGACATGTTCGGATAGATATTCACCTCCGTGCTGTCGGTGGCCGAGGCATGCATCTTGTCCAGCTTATAATACATGCCGGCGTTGAAGGTGATGCAGCCGCGGCCGTCTTGGCCGAAATGCCGGTCGGCCAGCATCCGGGCGTCGATGCCGCCATTGTAAACGTGGCCCGACGGCGCGATCTTGAAGGTGTCGGCCACGGTGGCGATGTCATAGCCGAAATAGGCGGCCAGCCACATCTTGTCTCCGGCCGGTATCGACATTTTCAAGCCCACCCGGGTGTTGCCCAGACCGCTGGGGTTATAGGTGTACTTGGTCCCGCCTATTTCAACGTAGCTGGAAGGCATCAGGTAGTTCGTGCCCGCTGACAGCTCGAACATGTCGTTGATGCTGAAGTAGCCGGAGGGCCTGATGGCCATGTCCATGGCCCCGTTTTTAAGGCTGGTGGCTGTGGAGTCGTCGTCCCATTTCCAGGCGTACAGATAGGCTCCGATCCCGAAGTTCATCGGGCCGGCGTTCTGGGCGCTGATGGTCCGGAACATCCCGCTGCTGCCCCAGATGGTTGGCGAGGCCGAGGCCATCCCGGCCGCCAGCGCCATCAGCGCTACTAATGCGATTAGACGTTTCATTTGGCTCTTTCCTTTTTTAGGTTGTTGTTTTTAGCCTGCGGGGGTTCTTTGCCCCCGCAGGCGCTGTTGCATTTATTGTTTTGGTGCCGGTTGCCGTTGTTTACCTTACCAGCACTAACCGCCTGGTGAGGCTGGTCCCTTCATAGTTAAGCCGGTAAATGTATACCCCGGACGAAACCTTTCTTCCCTGGCGGTCGTTGCCCCTCCAGGTAATGTTATAAGACCCGGCCGATTTTTGTCCCTGGGCCAGGGTGCTTACCAGCCGGCCGCGGATGTCGTAAATATTAAGCGAGATATTGCCGGACCGGGGAAGGGCATAGCTGATGGTTACCAGGCCCGAGCTTGGGTTGGGCCGGCAGGGCATCAATTGCAGCTTGCCGTAGGTCAGGAGGCCTTCTATCGGCTGTTCTACGCCGGTGGGTATGGTAAGGGTATTGCCTATCAATGTTACCTCGGTCTGGGCCAGCGCCCGGCCGTCCAAAGTTCCTCCGTCCTGCATCACGATCGCTGTATAGTCCAATATGTTACCCTTGAATTGAGTGGTTGATCCCAGGGTGGTCTGGTCGGCCACCTGCCAGAAGATGTTCTTGGCCAGAGCGCCGCCGCTTAAGTAAACAATGGCTCCGCTGCCCACGATAAGGGTTCCATCTATCTGGAATATCCAGACATCATTGGAGTCGCCGGTTAAAGTGACGCCCGGGGCGTTTATCAGGACCCCGGTGCTCCACTTATACAGGCCGCGGACCAGGGTCTTTCCGGTAAGGTTCCCGGCATGCAGTTCGGTAAAGTCCGGCAATGTCCGTCCGGCGGCGTCGGTGAACGCGGTTTCCATGTTGCTGACGGCCGTGCCCACGTAAGTCGGAGTAGGCGCCTTGTAGTCGGCGGCATATATCTTGCCGTCCACCAAGGTTGATGTCGAATATGCGCTATCGGCGGCCATAATTAAGCCAAACCCGGTTATAGCCGTCGCGGCGATTGGACTCACCCCCATATCTCCCACTATTTGGGTGGTTCCGGTGGTTGAAATTCCGGCTTTTGACAGGATCACGAAATTGCCGGCCAATCCCAGATCTACCGGAGTGCGATTGGTCGTCATGCCGGTGGTAAAGCTCCAGACATAGGCGCTATCCAGCGCGTTGCCGCCCAGATCGGTGGCCCCGGTCGTGATCGTGGCCGTGTAAACGGCGTTGGTATCAAGATTGTCGTAGGGCGCGAAAGTTGCCGTTTTAACACTATCAACATATGTCACCACACCCCTGATCGGTGTCAGCCCCTGTTTCACGGTGAATGTCAGGGTGTCAATTGTTAGGGAGTCCATGGACTCGCTGAAGGTGGCGGTGATCTTGGTGTAGATCGACACGTCAATGGTGGAATTCGGCGGATCGGTGGAGATCACCGTGGGCGGGATGCTGTCGTTGATGGTGAATACGCCATCGCTGGTATCCGCCGAGCTGTTGCCGGCGCTGTCGCGGGCGGTCACCTTGACCAGGGCAAAAGTGCTGGGGGTGTTGGGCACCATCCAGTTATAGCTGGTGTCGAGCCCGGTCCAGATCGGGTCCCAGTTGGCCCCGTTGTCGATGGAGTAGCTCACCTCACTCTCCGTCACGCCGACGTTGTCGCTTTGGCTCCAGACGATCAGGCGGCTGGAACCGATGTTCCAGGCCTCGCCGCCGTTGGGCGCAATCACGGTCACGGTCGGCGGTATGGTGTCCTGGGCGGTGGTGTCTACTGTGACTGGGGCGGTAAAGGCCACGGCGTCCAGGGTCACCGCGGTCTGGGCCAAAGCCCGGCCGTTAAAGGCCGCGCCGGTCATGATCACGATGGCAGTGGCGTCCAGTATGATGCCCTTGAAATCGGAGTATGTTCCCAGGGTGGTTTGGCCGGTCACCTGCCAGAAGATATTCTTGGGCTGGGCGCCCCCGGTAAGTTTGATCATGGCGCCGCTGCCCAGGGTTAGGGTTTGCGCTATCTGGAATACCCAGACGGCGTTGGAGTCTCCGTCCAGGGTCAGGGTATCGTTTATCAGTACTGTGGAGCTCCAAAAATAGGTGCCGGGGTAGAGTGTCTGCCCGCTGAGAATTCCAGAGTGCAGTTCGGTGGAATCCGGGGTGCGTCCGGCAGCTACTCCGTACGCGGTTACCATGTTGCCGATCGCCACTCCCAGCTCGGTCGGGGTTGGCTCCTTGTAATTGGCGGCATAGACCTTCTCGGTCACCAAAGATGACGTCGAATATGTGCTGTCGAGGCTCATCACCAGCCCGAATGGTCCGGTGATCGTACCTGCGGCGGCCGGACTTACTCCGATGTTTCCCGCAATTAAGCTGCCGGCAGTGGTTGAAATTCCAGACTCTGCCAGGATGGCGAAATTGCCGGCCGTTCCCAGATCTACCGGTGTGGCGCCGTAACCGTTGGTAACACACATTACCAGAGCCATAAGCGCAATGGACATTGCGGTTATGCCCTTCCTTCTGACTGTTTTGGTAAACATGACTCTGACTCCTCTTTGTATTAGTTTCTTTTTCTGTTGCTTGTTGCTCTGGGGCCTAAACATTTTTTCAAGTTAAATATCGCCTTGGTGATTTTTGTTGATCAGGCATAATATGCTTCCTTTCCTTTCTTCTATTTATAAAATTTATTGCTTAGCAGTCCTTTCGGAGCTTCATCGGCCGGTGATCCCGGCCATTGAATTGCAGCCCCCGTTAATTGCCGTTCTACTCCGGCAGCAGGGTTATTTCTATCCGCCGGTTCTTGCTGCGGCCGGAGGCCGTTTTATTGCTGGCCACCGGCTGGTATTCCGACAGGCCGATGACCTGCATCCGCTCCGGAGCGATGCCGACCTTCTCCTGAAGAAAACGGACCACATTTGCCGCCCGGGCCGTCGAAAGCTCCCAATTAGTGGGATATTGCTTCTGGAGACGGGTGTGTATCGGCACGTTATCGGTATGGCCCTCAACCCGGATGGTCTTGTTGCTGGTGTTTTTCAGGACATTGCCGACCCTTTCCAGCACTTTTATGCCCTCCGGCGTTAATTCGGCTTCACCCGATGGGAACAATATCTTGTCGACCATGCTTACCGACAAACGGTCGGCCAGCTGGGTGATCTTGATCTGGCCCTGCCCGATCTCATTCTTCATGTCCGCGGTCAGCTTTTCGTAAGTGCCTTTCAGCCGGGCGATCTCCTCCTCCTTTTTCAGGGAAATGACGGCTATCTTGGCCTCAAGTTCCCGCTCCAATTCCATCCTTTGCGCTTCCAGGGCATTGATCTGGAAGGTGAGGTCCGTGACTGTGTTGCGCGCAGCCTCAAGCTCGTTTCGGCCGTTAAAGTAAAAATAATACGAACTGCCGGCCAGCAGCATGACCAGAACTATCACCACGGCCAATATTGCTTTCATTTTGATACCTCGTTGATCGATCTTGGCGGTCTACAATGACCAGGATCGCATTTCTCCAATACCGGATATAAAAAGCCGGCGAAAGTTTCCATCGTCCTTATTTCCTCTTGGGGCTGAAGAACAGGCCGAAAAGCCCGGCCAGGGAAGCGACCGATCCGCCTATCAGCATCCAGACCGTTTTGTCGGTGGGCGAGCCGGTGAAAAATCTTGAGACATCAGAGCTGAAGGAATCCCCGGCCCTGACCCCCCAAACGATCAGCAAAATCCCTATGGCCAGCAGGGCAACCGAAAGACCTTTGTACATTTGTAATGCTCCTTAAAATATTACGGCGATCAAAGCGGCTTCGGGCCGCTTTAGGATAGGCAAAAGGCTATGGGTCGAACCGTTCGAAGGGGTATAATTAAACTGGGCCGTTATACTTCCGCCCGGTTTAAAAGAAATACCTGACCCCGATGCCGGCATCTATGCCAAAGCCCGTTGACGGCACCAGTTGGAGCGCGGGAACCAGTTCCAGAAACACGTCTATCGGCGTCCGGCGAGGCAGCCACAGAATGCCCAGCACCCCGCGGACGGCAGCCGAGTTCTTGTACCCGGCCCCGGTATTGATCCGTCCTCCGACCCCGTAATACAGGGGGAATCGTTCGCTTGAGCGAATGGCGTCGAATGAATGCCAGAGATGATCCATGTGGAAGTGGATCCGGCTCTCGCCGGTATAATAGCCGTCATACTTGGAGATCCGGTCCCCGCCCAACGACCATCCCAGGCCGAAATCCAGGGCAGTGCGGTTCGATGTCCACAGTTTGGCACTGAGTCCGGTCGGCTCGCCAATGATTATTCCCAGACCGAAGCGGCGTTCCTGGCTGCTGGCTCCGGTGGCGGTCAGAAACAGGACCAAGGTGATGGCGGCATAAAGAAACGATCTCATGGGGGGTTGCTCCCTTCGATGATGTTGTAGGTTACAGTATTTTGTTGCCGCGGATGATCCTTATCAGGACGGCAATGACGGCTATGACCAGAAGAATGTGGACCAAACCTCCCATGGTATGGGAAGTAACCAGCCCCAGCAACCACAAAACTACCATTATAGTGGCGATGATGAACAGCATGTTAGTTTCCTTTCATATTTTCGGTTTACAAAGTAATCTGAATTTTTGCCGCAATTTGACGGTCACCCAAATGCCCTGATTAACTGCGGTAGAATTGTCCAACATTGTTATATAGCAGCTTATTCCGTGCCACATCATCGGCGGGACAAAAGATACTCGGCTGGTGATATCCTATGCCGTTGAACGGGAGCAAGATAACTGCCTGTAAATTAATAAAATGGATGCCGGAACAGTTCCGGAAAGTGTATCATCTCCCCTAATGTTAATGAGACACTGTTCCCTATCCTTGCCAAATAAAAAAGGGCCCGTCCTGCCTATTTCGGCAAAACAGACCCTTTCCAAGGGGTATCTTTGGTTATTAGGACCCAGTATTGGTCATCGCTTCATATTATCTGTATCATTAACGCTTAATGACACACTTGAGTTAAATGAGACATTCGCCTTCACTTTTGAGTCAGGAACCGGTGGATGGTGGCCCGGCTTACCCCCAGGAGTTTGGCGGCTTTTAATTTATTTCCCTGGGTTTCTTCCAGGGCCGCATCCACTGTTTTGGAGTCAAGTTTTCCTTGGCGGTTCCTGCGTTTCTGGGGACGTTTATCGGTCGGGAAAATATTTATCGGCAGATATTGCGGGGAGATGGCCTTGCCCCGGCATTTGATCAGGGCAAATTGCAGGACGTTCTGCAGCTCCCTGACATTGCCGGGCCAATTATATTCCATCAGGATATCCAACACCTCGGGCGACAGGGAGACCTTTTCCTTATGGGATTCCTTGGATGACCATTCAAGATAGCTCTCGGCCAAAAGGGGGATGTCGTTAAGTCTTTCCCTCAACGGCGGCATGGTGATCGGCACCACGCACAGCCGGTAGAAAAGGTCTTCCCGGAACCTGCCGGCTTTGATCTCTTCGCGCAGGTCCTTGTTGGTGGCGCTGATCACCCGGACATCCACCTTCATCGTCTTTTCGGAGCCCACCGGCTCGAACTGGCCATTCTGCAGCACCCGCAGCAGCTTGACCTGCATGGCCTGGCTCAGATCGCCCACCTCGTCCAGGAAGATGGTGCCCCCGTCGGCCAGTTCAAACCGGCCCTTCTTGTCGCGAATGGCTCCGGTAAAAGATCCTTTGCAATGTCCGAATAATTCGCTTTCCAGCAGGCCGTCCGGCAGAGATCCGCAATTGACCGGAACGAAACGCTTATGGCGCCGCGGGCCTTCGTTATGCAGGGCCGAGGCCACCAGCTCCTTGCCAGTTCCGCTTTCCCCCTGGATCAGCACCTGGGCGCTGGATTCGGCCAGTTCCCGGATGGTGGCGTACAATTCCATCATTTTTTCGTCCTTGCCCACTATGCCGGCAAAGGAATGTTCTATCCGGAGCCGCTGGCGTAAATATGACAATTCGGTGATATCCTCCACCGTCAGCACCGCCATTCTCTTCCGTTCATATTCTATGGGCGCTGCGCTTAGGGAAAACAGCCGTTTATGGATATGGCCGTCTATAAAGAATTCAAAATTAGCCATGACCCGCTGTGTTTCCGCACCCGCTAAAGCCGCCAATACCGTGGTTCTGACCTGACAGTTGCTGCAGACATCAAGGGATCCGCATCCCTCCGGCGTTTCCTCGGCGTGGGTGCACCGCAGCATATCGCCCCAGCGGTGATTGACGATGGCGGTTTCCGGCAGGCCAAAAGTATGCTGGGCTGCCCCGTTGGCGGATCTTACAGTCAACTGGTCGTCCATTATCAGTATGGTGCAGGGAACGGCCTCAAAGATGGTGCGGAGCTTTTTCTCTGAGCTTTTTATCTCCATTTCCGCCTGCTTGCGTTCTATGGCATAGCGGATGCTTTTATCCAGAGGCACTACTTGCAGGCGACCCTTGGCAAAGTAATCCTGCGCTCCCTTAGTAAGCGCATCTATGCCCACTTGCTCATCATCCAGTCCGGTCAGCACAATGACAGCTACATTTGGGGCGGCCTGGGAGATCTTATCTATTATGGTCAATCCCTGGCTGTCAGGCAAGCCCAGATCGGCCAATACGGCGTCGGTTTTATTCTCAGACAACGCTCTGAGCGCATCGGAGAGGGTTTGGCTGCGCCTAATTTCAAATGATGCCAGACGGGATTCCCTAAGGTATTCCTGCACCAGGCGGAAATCCGCGTCGGTATCTTCAATTACCAGCAGTTTGATCGGGTCTGACATATCTTTCCTTTGTTATGGACGAGAGGGCCTCTGTACGAAGGGTGAAGGCCCCCTGCCCTTCGCTGGTCTTTTAGTGACTAGCCCTTGTTTGATGGCAGTTTGACGATGGTCAGCCAGAAATTTTCTATGGATTTCACCACCGTGGAAAACTGATTCAGATCCAGCGGTTTGGTGATATAGCAATTAGCATGCAGGTCGTATACTTTTATTATGTCCGCTTCCGATTTGGAAGTGGTGAGAACCACCACCGGAATGCTTCTCAGATTATCATCGCCTTTTATCTCCTTAAGCACTTCCCGGCCGTCTTTTTTCGGCAGATTTAGGTCCAGCAAAATCAGGTCCGGCCGCACTGCCTTGGAATACTTCCCTTCCTGGCGCAGATATTCCATCGCCTCCACTCCGTCATTCACCACCTGAAGGGTGATGTGAAGCTTTTCCTCTTTTAACGCCTCCTTGGTCAGGCGTACGTCCGCCGGACTGTCCTCGACCAGAAGCACCTCGATCGGGTTTACTATGTGATCGTCATTTTCCATGGGATTTTTCCTTCTTTCGTAAAATATTAAATGGCCCCGGTAAATAACACCGGTACTGTAAAGTAAAACGTTGCTCCCTGGCCGGCCTGGGATTCCACCCAGATCCGCCCCCCGCGATTCTCCACTATCTTCTTGCATATCGCCAGGCCGATGCCGGTACCGGGATATTCGTGCAGGGAATGGAGGCGCTGGAATATCTGGAGTATTCTGTCCTGGTATTGCGGTTCAATGCCGATGCCGTTGTCATGCACTCCGAATTTCCACTCTATATCCTGTTTCTCGGCACTGATGGTGATCCGGGGCGGTTCCTGGCCGTGGAATTTTACGGCGTTGCCGATCAGGTTCTGGAATAACTGCATGAAACTGTTTGCGGGGACATTTACCACCGGCAGGTTCCCATGGGTCACGGTAGCGCCGGCAGATTTTATGGACCCGGACAGGTTTTTAATTGCTTTGTCAACCAGTTCGTTGGAATCAACTTCGGTCAGGGGATTTTCTTTGCGGCCGATACGGGAATATTCCAAAAGGTCGGAGATCAATTTCTGCATGCGGCTGGCCGCGTTCACGATAAAGCCGATAAAATCATCCGCATCCGCATCCAACTTTCCCTTATAGCGCTTTTCCAGCAGCTGGGAATAGTTGGACATCACCCTCAGCGGTTCCTGGAGGTCATGGGACGCCACATAGGCAAACTGCTCCAGACTCTGGTTGGACCTTTCCAACTCATCATCAACCTGCTTACGCTCCGTGATATCGTGGACCATCGCGGTCGTGCGGATTAGCCTGCCGGTTTCATCCCTGATATGTTCGCATTTTTCATGGACATTGCGGACCTCTCCGGTGGATTTTCTTATGATGCGGTGATCTATTTCATAGACGTCTTTTCCCTCGCGCTTTGATCCGGAATGCGCGGCATCCACCTCAGCCCGGTCATCCGGGTGCACTTGGTCCAAAAAGGCCTCATAGGTTGCTGCAAAAGCCTGGGACTTCAGCCCGAAGATCCGATATAACTCATCCGACCAGAACAGACGGTCATTCACCAGATCAAATTCCCAGCTTCCCAGATGCGCTATTTCCTGTGCCCGGTTCAAGCGTTTTTCGCTTTCGCGGACTGACGCTTCCGCCTGCTTGCGCTCGGTGATATCCTCGATGGCCAGCAGGATGATCCGTTCTTTGCCCGAGGACCTTTTGATCTGCCGGGCGTTCAAAAGCATTATCCGGCGGCCGATGGTGGCAAAATTGTGTTCCACCTCATAGTTTTCAAAACTGGCCTTTTGGGGAAGGATGGTTTCCAGCAGTTCCCGCAGCTTGGGAATATCCCACTGCTTGTTGCCCAAGTCATAGATAAGCTGGCCCACGGTCTCGTCGGGCTTCACTTTGAAGACTTCATAGAATGATCGGCTGACGGTGACCACCCTCAGGTTCTGATCCAAAGAGATCAACGATTCCCGCACGGTGTTGATGACGCTCTCGGCGAACTCACTGACTTCATCTGCGGTCTTTTTAATGACCGCCAGTTCTTTCCGGGTCTTTTCCAGGCCGGCTTCTATCTCCTTGCGCTCGGTGATGTCGCGGATATTGCACTGCAGCACGTTCTTACCGCCGACAGAATAGGCATTGCTGACAAACTCAACCTCCTTCCGGCGGCCGTCCTTGGTCTCCAGGGGCAGGTCCTCGTAACGCACATATCCCTTCTTCTGCAGCTCAATGAAGCTGTCCCTGCTGGCCGCGATATCCTTGAACAGGCCGATCTCCCACAGCACCTTGCCCAGCAGCTCCTCGCGGGGATATCCCAGCAGGTCCTTGATGAACGGGTTGGCGTTCTCGATGACCCCGGTATCGGCGTTCAGGATCAGTATCCCGTCCTGGGCTGTTTCAAACAGCCGCCGGTAGCGGGTTTCCGAATCCTTCAACAGCGTTAAAGCCTGTTTGTCCGCCGAATCAACGGCCATCTGTTTTTCCGTTTTACCTTTCATGGAACGTCCCCCTGTTGGGTAATTTACCTCGCGCTGTCAATATCTTGAATTTTGCCTAGAATTACAAGTATTCGCTGTTGGTTGCCAGATCCCGGCCCTATTATGGATTCCACCCCGTGGATCGGTCATATCCTGAATTATTACAGCCGAACCCTTTTTCCCGAATAAATGATACACCCAATGTTTGGTAAAAGTCAACTAAAAAAAGCTTCTTCCGGTATTTTGGAATGAAGCTTTTTCTGTGAATGCTCTTTAAAACGGGGAATTCTGATGCCCCTGCCGCCGCGATACTTTGCTTGCTGGCCGGGCCCACGCATTACTGATGGATGACATCCAGAACTCCGCTTTTCAGGGCATACCACACCACCTGCAGAAAGGTGTCGCTTGGTTTTCTCCGGTAGTTCACCCTGCCCACCTTCATCGGAGCCGATGCCTCGGGAGAGTTGGTGCCCCGGATCTTGAACTGGTTGGCCAGGAACGAGGCAATGCGGTTGTCCAATCCCTTTTCGGAACCGGTTGATTTGTCAAGGACCGCTATCGTCAGGTCACTGAAGTTCGCCTGGACCCTGCCGCGGGCGCGGCCGGAGGCCACGGTGATCCAGAATTCCGCCCCTATGGCCCTGCCGGAGCTGATGTCGTAGTGTTCCACAATACTAAGGAACGGACCCAGCCGGGTCAGGTCCATCGCGCCCAGCGAACCGGAACACTTGAACGAAAGGTCCGGTGAAGCGGCCGGGACCGCCAGCCTCATTTTAAGAAGTCCGGCGTCCATCATTTTTCCCTGGGCCCGGAGGACTATGGAATCAGCCGTTTGGCCCCGGTTGGTGATGCCCTCGGCCCCCAGATTTACCTCCGTGAAGGTCAGCACGCCGGGGGCGGCTCCGGGCGCCACCCGGTCGCGGTAGGCCACCCTGCCGTCGGTAATGCGGAGGCTGTCGACCCGCACCGGCAGCCGGATGGCGGCCAGCGCCTCGTTCACCATCAGCGGGCTCTTGACAAAAGGCCCCGGTGGCTTTTCATGATAGGCAAAAGCATCAAAGGCGGGGCGGATAAAATGAACCGCCCGGGCCTGGCAAGACGCTCCCTTTAGCATTTCGCCAAAATTAAGCCCCGACACCCGGCATTCCGGCACAGATACGCTGTACCTGGTGGTTTGAAAAGGATTCTTGGTGCAGATTTCCTCGTCTCCCGCCAACGGCGAAAGCTCAATCCCTTCGGCGGTCAACTCTGAGCTAGGCGCCATAGCCTGCAGCCTTTTACAGCGTATCCCATAACGAGACCGGGAAAATTCCATATCAAGTTTCGAAGCATCCAGGCCGGCGTTGGCCATGGCATCAACCAAAGCAGACTTTCCCAAAAGAAACTGCAACCAGCGGACGCCAGTCAGCGAGATCCGCCCGGCCTTATAGGTTGAATTGGCCGTGCTCAGGGTAACGGATCGGGCCACCAGGCGGTTGGGACCGACGACGTAATACAGTCTGCCTATCCGCAGTGTGGACCCGGGATGGGCTGCGGCATAGGTATGCTCTAACTTCCTTTTGCCGTAGCCGTTCAATAGCGCCCCGTTGAAGATCAGGATGAGCACCACCCCTGCCAAGACGGCACCGCCAAGACCATAGCCAGCATAGGTCGTCAGCCTGCGCAGCTTATGACCCCGGCTGTTGTCCGCCTCTGGCCGGCGGGGCCGGTCGTCCGGGTGGCCTCTATAACTCACCGGTAATTCCTCCTTTTTTTTTATTGGAAAGGCACCATTTCCGGTTTGCTTAAGATGAAATCGCTGAGACCAAAATCGGTCGTCCGGAAAACATTGAACTTGAAGATATTGTAACCGCTTCCGGGGATCGAGGGATAATACGCAATGGAGAATTGAAAGTTGTTCAAGACCAGATATTCGTTTTTGATCAAAGCCCCTATTCCCAGTTGTGAGGACACCCGGCTGTATTTGAATCCGGACGCAGCATTGCCCAGCATGCCAAGCGACCCGGTCAGATACGGTCCGAACCGGAATCCCACCAGGTTCCAGGGGGCGTAGGATTGGGTCTGGAGAGTCAAGACGATCTTTTGGGTGCCCCGCGAAGAACCGCTGAACCCCCGGATGCCGTTCTCATCGTTGATGGTCAGGCTGTCAGAGGGGAACCGGTGCAATCCCCAGGTCACCTGAGGCTTGACGAACTGCCGGATCCGCCAGTTCCCGAACTCGGCCAAATTGCTGAAATAGGTTGCCCCGGTTGTAAAAACTCCCTGCTCCAAGGCCCGTCCGTGAAGGAATGTCCCGTATTGGAAGTTGGTGCTTAGGTATCCCCAGTCATTGTAATTGCCGTAGGAGATGCGCGAGCCCAGGTATAAGCGGCCGGTATTTCCCTGCATCTGGTAACCGCCGGTCATTCCGTAGACTGTACCGACCGGCACATATTCGACCCCCCCGTAATTATAAATATAATTGTCCCGGAAGTATTTACGTATCGAGATCCCCAGCCCCGCCAGATAAAGGTCCTGGTTGGCATAGTGATGGAACGAATCGGGCATTTCATAGGGTTTCTCAAGATACCGGATCCGTAAATAACGCCCGGCCACGATGGCATTCGTCGTCCTGTCATTTTCGGTCTTCCCCTTGAATATCCTGTTGGCATTCCCGGCCCAGTAATCCTGGATGTTGTATTTTATATCCTGACTTTGGTGTTCCGGCAGGGCATCGGCCAGGGCATCTTTTTGAAATTGCTGGGACAGGTTCAATCCCGCCGCCCACCGGGCAAAGGGAGAATAAAACGGACGTTCCACCGCCAAACTCCTGCCCGAATTCCCGTTTTCGTCGCTGTCATAATGGAGCACTGTGCTGACGTGCGAATTTCGGATATTGGGAATATAATAGTTCGCGGTCAAGGCATTCTTTTTAGTGGAACGGTTCCAGACATGCCTGTTTTGCAATTCATGCCCCAAACCAATAAAGTCCTTTTCCGTGAAGCCGGCGGCGGCGTGCGAGGTGGTAAGCGAGCCGTTCAGATAAATGCTCCATTTGTCCAAGACCCGGATATTGACATCCACCGAATCGGCCGTTTCACCCGCGGGGGCAAAAGAGAAGACGACTTCGCGGACATAGGACTGGCTGAGGATCAACCGCTCGGATTCCTTTGCCAGCAGGGAGTCCAGCGGTTCGTTCCCGCGGATAAGCAGTATGTTTTTGATGGTGCTTTCCTGGGTCTTGACATGCAGCGCATTCCCGGTCCTGAATAAAATGTTCTGCGGCATGACGGACGTGTCCTTGGCCGAAAAGCCAAACGGATCCAGGGTGGTGATGTTTATATTCCTGATGATCTTGCCTTCATAACCGGCGTACGAAAATTGTATGAGTACGGCCGGTTTCTTATGGGCCGGAAGAGAAGCCACCGGCTTGAACACCAGGCCATAGATAAACCTGGTGAATTTGGATTTTTTTGAAAATGTTTCAATATCCCCGTAAACGGTGGATGTATCCGCTTTAAAGGAGGAGGGCTGGGCTACGGCCTGAAGGTCCAGGCCGATCACTAAACATGCCATTAAAAGTATTTCAAATCTCAGACGCCATTTTCTTGTGATTACGGAACAGTTGGTAACCATTGTTTTTTCAGGCCGAGCCAGCTTCAGGCTGTCCTTATGAATATATGCCGATGGGGGGCTGGTGAGGCCTGTCCCGCCCGGCCAGGGCCTGGCCGGCATAGGCATACATTTTCCAGGAACAACTCCAATTGTTCTTTCCATTTGGTTGGTAAAGATTATTATAAAGTAACGGTCAATTAATAATACCTGGACCTTGTTTTGAAGTACCCTCGTTAATTGTGCCATTGAAAATAATACTGATAGGCCTCTCGAGTGAAAGGAAACTATTTTATTGTACAGTTTAATATAATCAAAATCAAGCAAAATCTGATCTGATCCCCTAACGGGTCTAAGTCTTATGTAATGAAGACAATTTTATGTGACCCTTGGCCACCCGCTTCATCTCTATCCTCGTTTCATACCATAAAATCGCGCTTTGGGACACCAACCCGGGGAGCCAGATTGAAATACCAGGTCCCACAGTTATAATGCCTATGGGCCTTTTGTTTTGCATGATCTGTGGTAACAGGGATACAACTTCCCCTTGGTTGCCGATCAAATCCTTCTATTCTCCGGCCTTCCCGTATAAACCACCCGGATCGAGCAAAAGACATTCATCCGAACCTTCGTAAAGAAGATCACGGTTAACGAACCGCAAATCACAATTGATTACACCATCACACCTTATAAAAGCAAAACGGAACCACTAAACATAGCGGTTCCGCGTATTATACGATCTGGCTCCAGCGGTAGGGCTCGAACCTACAACAACCCGGTTAACAGCCGGGAGCTCTACCATTGAGCTACGCTGGAATATCTTCAAGAGAGCTAATTATATTTTATTTTCACGGTTATGTCAAGATTTTTATGTCCGGGAAGACTACCTTAAAACCATGATCTTTTTGGACGACTGGTTCCAGCCGGTGGTCATCAGGGCGATGTACAGGCCGCTGGCAACCGGCTGCCCCCGGTCGTCCTTCAGGTCCCAAAAGGCCGGCTGCTGCGAACCGATACGGTTCTTGATGATGTTTATCTGGCTGGGATACGACCCGGCCAGCCTCTCCCCCAGGTTCAGGCTTCGGATCATCCGGCCGTCCAGGGTATACAATCTTATGATGACGCTGTACGAGTCGCGAATTAGAAAGAACGGGAGGTAAACCCCGCCGTTATTTCCGTTGGCCGGATTGGGATAGGGGTCCAGCAGGCGGTCCTCGTCAGGCAATACATTCTCCGGGGCGGTGTAACCCAGGGCCTTGATCCCGTCCGGTACCCCCCATCCTATGCGATAGACATCATAGAGATCGTAAACAACCCCTCCGCTGGTGTAATATTTGTGGCCGGTGGCGATGTCCGCAAAGCCCGGATTATAGATGGGATAGCTCCCCAGGGTTATATCCAAAGATTCGGGTACTGTAAAAAAAGCTTCCACTGTGCTGCGGTTGCTGCCGCTGTATTTTAAGGCGTTAATGACATCCTGCGGTCCCCAGGATGGATGGGCCTCCAGCAGCAGGGCGCACAGCCCGGCGGTCAGGGCAGTGGCCCCTGAGGTGCCGACGGAACTGGCATAGCGATTGAAATCCCCGTTCCCATCCGGCTCGTTATAGGCATAATAATTCTGCCAGCATGAAGCAATATCGGGCTTTATTCTTCGAATTGCTGCCGAATCGGACCTGCCGGCAGGCAATATCCTCACGCTGTCGGCTGGCGGCCCGGTAACCGCACCGGTGGACCAGCCCCCAGTGCTGGCCCAAGCGCCACCCACAGCGATAATGCTGACGGCATCGGCCGGAGCCACCAAACTGGTATCAGGCCGGGAATTGTTCCTGATGTTCCCCAAAGCATTTAAGATCAGCACCCCCCGGCTTGCTGCACTGTCGGCGGCCCTGGTGCAGCGGGCCTGATCTCCGTCCATCTGGTCATAACCGTAGTTATACTGGGAAGAGTCGGACCAGTATCGGTAGCCCAGCGAACTGGACACGATATCAGTGCCGATGCTGTCGGTAGCCCACTGCAAAGCAGCTATCCACCAGTCTTCCTCCTGTATGAAATCTTCAGTGGGGTATAACATCTCGGTTTTAGCCAGTATAAAATCAGCATTATAGGCGCTACCAATAAGGCTGCCTGGCTTATAGCCTCCGGCGATGGAGAGCATCCCGGTTCCGTGCCCGGTTTGAGCTAAATATAAATCCTGGTAATCCTTTTCAAACGATGTTATACTGTCTATCCCATTATATCCCCATATTGTATCGAGGGACAAAGGAGATATCGTTATTGTGTCAATTTCTATAATCCTCGGTTGAAAATCCCTCTCGGCGATAACCCGGGTCCTAAGCAGCGATTCGTGCCAGCGGTCGAACCCGGTGTCGATGATGGTCAGCCTGACCCCACTCCCGGAATAACCCCTTTGATGCAGGGAGTCGATCTTCATCATCTTTATCTGGTCCAGCGAGGGTCCATACTCCAATAAGGGTGCCTCCTTGCTTTGCCCAGTAGGAAGTTCCACGGTTTTTGAGGGCCGTTGGTAAACCGCCACCTCCTCCAGGCTTTTTACCCCTTTGCTGTCCGCTATGCGCGATAGCTGCCCGGCGGTGGCCCTTACGCTGACCGCATTAAGCCAGGGGCTGATCACCCGGATCTCTGACCCGGTCCCCCGGACTGTTTCAAGGTATTCGCTGCTGACCGGCAGATCGCCGTATGAAAGCTCCCGGCCGATCTTGGCCCGCCGTCTCATTGCGTTTGCATCAAGACCGGGGATATTTTCCGCCCGGCCCTTGTCCCCGAAGAACACCCAGCACAGCAAGGTATCAGATGACTTCCCCCCGGCAATCCTTTTTTTCAGGGATGGCGTCAATTTGCTTTGCCCGGCAGCAGCAAAGGCGGCTGACAGCGTTATCAGGGCGGTGCCTATAACAATTATTTTTTTCATGCTTGCTTCGATAAGATTATTGCAAAACACCGAAGAATTTATCTTCGGTGCTATTTTTTCTTGCCGAAAAGCCCCCCCAGCATGCCTTTTTTCTCTGGCTCCGGGGGCTTGGGCGGTTCCGGCTTGGGCTGGGGTTTGGCGGCCACCGGCGGGGAAGGTTTCACCGGCGGGGGCGGCTCGACCGGCTTGGGTTTGGCCACCTGCTTGAGCAGGCCGGAGGAAACCAGGCCGTAAAGAACCTTGCAGGTCTCAAAGTCCCCCATGTGGCTCTCCCTGATCATCTGCTCGATGTTGCGCGAACCGTCCACCAGCGCCAGCACCCGCCATTCGGCCGGCTCCAGCTTGATGTCCTCGGTCCCGGCCGCCGGGTTCTCCTCGATGGCCAGAACCAGATCCAGGCTGGGAAGCAGCTTCTGGATATCCTGCCACTCGTCTATCTGGCGGGCAGCTTCCAGCACCAGATGCTGGAGCGGGGCCTTGATGCTGTGCTGGTCGGTGGTCACATCGGGCTTGAAGGCAAAAGAGCCATGCCGCCAGCGCAGGATGCGATTGACAGCCTCGTCACCCCGGATATCGGTTGCCAGGGCATGGACTGCGGCGCCCTCATTGAAGAAAATGCTTCCGGCATCTTTGCCCGCTTCAACCTCCAGGGCCCCGGTCTTTTTGCCCATCTGGATCAGTTGCAGAATATCGGATAGATCGAAATCCTGTAGATTGCCTTCCAAACCCATTGTCAAAACCCGCTGCTTTATATTAATCAATTAATTGTAAACAATACAATCCCTGCGGCCGCACCCAGAATATCGGCGGCCAGATCCTTGAAGCTGAAACGATTTCCCTTTTGGGCTCCGTCCTGTAATTCCTTGACTATCCCCAGGGACAGGGAAAAGACCACCGCAGTGTTTCTGGCCCGAACCGGGGGCTCGGCACTTTCAGCCTCCAGCCAATGATTGGCAAGCCCCACGGCCGCTAGGCTTACGGCAAAATGAGACAGCTTGTCACGTCCCAGCCATCTGTCGGAAAGCCCGGTCTTTTCTGATGTTTGGCAATTCAGAACAGCCGCAGAACCACAAAGAACTAAGACCGCAGGCAGGAATAATTTTATCTTCGGTCTCAAAATCCCAGGCCCAGAGAAAACCGATGGGAGGTGCCCAGGTCATAAAGGCTGGGAACAAAGGCATAGTCAAATTCGTAGCTACGCCACCGGCAGCCCATGCCCAGGCTGTAGGTCTCGGTATCGTGGCCGGTCCTATATCCCATCCGGAGGGCCAGCTGGTCCCGCCATAGATACTCGCCGCCCCATCGGGACTGCCATTTTCCGTCGATCGGTTTGGCAACGTCGGCCGCCGCAGTGAACCTGCCGTTATAAGCAAACCAGGGCAGTTTATAGGCTGTTCCCAATTTGAAAGTGGTGGGCTGCTTAAAGAGGTTGCCGGCCATCTGCATCCTGGGTCCGATATTGTCGGCCGTGCCGGCCAGAGAAAGATCCCCCTTAAGGAGGTTGAAATTAAGCCCGGCCTGAAGGCTGTGACCGTACGCCGAGTTCAGGTAGACTTTCTCATACAGCCGCCGGTAGGACACCCCTACGGACAACAGCGATGACGGGACAAAGGCATAAGACAGGCTGCCGAAGAAATCATAGGCCTGGTAGAAATCCAAGGGATCCAGGCTGGGGATGTCCTCCCGGAGGGGAATATCGCCGGACGACAACAGCCGTCCGCCCAGCCCCAGGCGGTGTTTGCCGAATCCGGTGGCGTAATAGATCTCGTCCACCGAGGTCTCAGCTATCCAGACGTTATGCTGGAAATGGAACGAATTTTTCAGGGGCATCTGGGCCAGGCGGGCCGGATTCCAGTAGCAGGCCGTGGCATCGTTCACCAGGGCGATCCCGGCTTCGGCCATTCCGGCGGTCCTGGCCCCGGCACCGATCTTGAGGAACGACATGGCCGTGCTTCCGGCCAGGGGGTACACTTCCGCCAAGGCACTATCGGCAGTTGCAAAAACAAACAGGGCGAAAAACAGACGGCTTAGATATCGTATCATGACAGCCTCGTAAAAGCTTTCCGGTTAAATGGTGATTGCCTACCTTGAATTTCCCGCTACAACACTCCTTTAAAAAATAACCCCAAAGCTTGTTTTCTAAAACCGCCGGTTCAAGGGGTAGGCATTATACGAATAGGGGTCCACCTGGTTATACTGGAACTCTATCAGGAAACTCTTGCTGGGCTGGTATTTCATGCCGAACGACGGCAGGAACATTCCCTGATCATGTTTTCCGCCCTGAAAAGATGACAGGCTGTTGAACTGGTTCGGAGTAAAACGATAGGCCAGATCCAGGTTCAGTTCCAGCTTGTCGGTCAGCCGGTAGCTCATGGAATTGCGGTAGAGATTGCTCACCAGGCTGCCATTATTGGTGCCCAGATAACTCATGGAAAAGCTTTGCTGCATGGAAAGACGGCTCATGTCAATAAGGTTATTGTTGAACAGACTATTATATGACGGAACCGCGATCCCGCTATAGGACTGGGCCGGAACCAGGCTGGCAGCCAGGCAGAGAAGCATTACGATGGAAACGAGCCTTTTCATTTTTTCCCTCCCTCGCTGGTGGTGCTTTTGTTTTCGACTTTTGCCGGGGTGCCGCCGGCTTCGGATTTGGCCTGCCGCCGGTACTCGCTGCTGCGGTTATCAGTGATGTAAAATCCTGATCCCTTGAACAGCAGACCAACCCCCCCGCCCAGTAGGCGCTCCACCTTGCCTCCGCACTTGGGACATTTCTTCAAGGGCTTGTCCTTTATGGATTGGAACTGCTCAAAGCGGTGATTGCACAAATTGCATTCATATTCGTAAGTGGGCATAAAACCCCCGATGTTATCCTCTAAGTATACTAACTAAAATGCCTTGTGTCAATACATAATCATCATCTGATCATCACCATGCGGCGGACCAGCGACCTTCCGGATATCGAAAGGCGGACAAAATATATGCCTCCGGAGAGTCCCCTGCCGTAAAAATCCTTCCCATCCCAGACGGCATTATAACTCCCCGGCTGGAGCAGGCCCGAGGTCAGAATTTTAACCTTCCGGCCCAGCACATTGTAGACCGCCAATTCGACCGGCGATCTCTGTTTCAATTGAAAGGTTATCTCGGTTGACCCGGCAAAGGGGTTGGGCCGGTTCGGCAGCAATCTGTCGGCGAAAAGAAGCACCGGCTGCCCTCCCGTCACCCCGGCCGGAGCCGGACCCGCCAAGACATCGTCGATGAACCACCCCTGCGACCTGATGCCAGGTCCGGCGCTGTCCACATAGGCAATGAACCTCAATTGCAGGGCCTGGCCCGGCTGGTACCGGGACAGATCGTATATTCTCTTTTCCCACTGCCCGGATGATCCGGTCAGGACCCCCAACAGCCTGGTCCCGAACGACCCGGACAATTCTATGAAGCCATAGCCCCACTCGGGAATGAAGTCGTACCACTGCCAGAAACTTAGCTGGTGGCTTTCGCCCACCAGAAATGGTCGGCTAAGCAGGGTATCCACCGCCCGGTAAGGAGCCAGGTTCGCCGACTCGATCCCGAAATACCAGCTGTTGGCCGGAGAATGGTATCTATAAGGGCTGATATGCCAATAACTGGAATCCGACACCAGCCAGCTGCCGCCGCCCGACTCTGTTTGATCGTCAAGCCCTGCCGCCCCCACCGTCAAGATCAACGAATCGGAAAAATATCCCCCGGCAAATAAGCCCTGGATCAGGAGCCTGGGGAAATAATTGGTATCCGGCGCCAGCGAATCTATTTTAAGAATAAATTCAATGGCAGCGCCAGAATCCGGCTCCAGCCAAATCAGGCTGTCAGAAGGCTGCAATATATCCATCAAGCCGTCGGCGGTGCTCAGGCTGAAAGCGCCCTGGCTTAGAGCCGCCTGGCCGGTGTTTTTCAAAGACACCGACAGGGTGACGGTCTCGCCCGGTTCGATTATTTTATTTCCGTTGCCCAACAGGCTGTCATCAGTTATATGATACAAATATTTCAGTGACGGGGCCGAGATATCCTGGCCGATCTGGTAATGCCAGTTGTTCCCGGCGGAATCGATGAGTTCAATTTCGAACCGGGTGATATCCCCCTCCCGGCAGGTCGAGTCGATGGCAATTTTCGGAGAACCGCTGGTCCAGAGGCTGTCGCCCGGCAGCAGCCCTGAGATGTCTGCCAGACTGTCGGTCACTGCCGCATTGCTGTCAGTTGACCTCAATACAGCCCTGGCATTCAATCCGGAGAATAATGTTCCGTTATTTCTGATCAAAATTTCCAGGGTGCCTGATTCGCCGGGTCCGGCCAGTCCGTCGCCGTTGCCCGAGATCTCGGTCCATCTTTGCCCGGCATATGATAGGCTGGGGCCCGGTGTGACTATCTTCACATCCTTCTGCAGCGGGATGCAGTTCGCCGCCCAGGCAGAGAGGCCCGCCTCCTGCGGCAGGGCTGTAAATCCCGACAACAGCGCCTGTCCGGACCGATCGGTGACCGATCTTATGTATGTAGAATCGACGCACAAGGTGAGGACGACATCGCCGGCCGGCTGGTTGTTCCTCGATACACTCACCGAGAGCCCTATGGGCCCGGTATTGATGCTGTCGGAGCAGATCATCTGCAGGCTCTCCGGAGCGGATGTCCATACCGCCAGGGTGGGATCCCCCAGCAGATTCAGATTGTAATTGACCCAGCGGAAATAGCCGTCGGCCTGCGACAAGGGGATCATGTCGGCCTTGGAGAAGCCCACCGCCTGCCCCAGGCTGGGGGCCTGCCGAATCAGCAGCTGATCGAAGAAAGTATTGTCGTAAAGATCGGACGGGCTGTAACCGGGGAATCCGGGGAAGTACCACCCATAGCGCGAATTTCCAATGAAGGCCAGCCCCCCGCCCTGCGGGTTATTCACGAAATGCTCGGCGATGCAGTTGGAATCGAAGCCGGCCGCCTGGCAGCCCTGGGAGTACAGGATACCCCACCGGCCGGAATTGTTGAGGGTGTCCATCAGGGTGGTATCCAGCCAGCCGTTCCCTCCCTGCATCACCTTGAAACCGGAATGGCCATTGTGGTTCATCAGATGGAGTCCATTATTGACCGACTGGATTATGGTGGCCGGACTTTCGTTGCCCGATGACTGGTAAAGCTTCTCCACCGGACGGAAATGATCGGTCATATAATCACGATCCACCATGTCCTTGCCCAATGCGGCGTCGGTGCCGGCGTCCAGATAGGACGCCCAGAAAGATGCCCTGGAAAGATAGCCGTCCGGAGGATTCTTTTCATAGGTCAATACCTTGTCAACGAAGGTCCCAGCTTGTTCTATGCTGCCGGCCGTTGCCCGGCCCACCGAGATCTCGGGATACATATCCACACTGTCAGCCGGCTCCCCGAAGATGCCGTTATTATTGAGGTCCCAGCCGCCGTCCAAATCGCTGTAGTAAAGATCGCAGATCAAGCTATCAACGCCCACTCTGGTGCTGTCCTCGTACCCGCTGTGCATGGCAAAGGCGGTCCGGGCCGGGACCAGGCCGTAATCTCCGCCCAGCAGCAGATGGCTGATCCCGTGATTTGCATATTGCTCGATGACGAAGTTGCGCAGTTTCTCCGGCTGATCACGGCCGGGATATTTCGGATAGATGGTGTCCACCACAGCTATTTTTGTGCTGATGCCCTTTTGGTTCTTCCATTGGGCCAGCCTCTGAAAAACTGTGTCAAACTGGGTTACGGTAACTATCAGAAGGTCGTACTGGGGGCCTTTCGGGGTTGCCTCCCCGGGATAATTGAGAACAGCAGGCTCAAAGTTCGCAGCAGATCTTGAAACCCATGGGGCTCCATGTTGGGACATTCTTGCCTTCTTGGAGTGATCCAGGTCATATTCAACTATGACCTCCATATCCTGAAGCACCCTCAGCTTTCCTTCCAGGGGCTGGAAGCTGAAGGGGCAGACCACCAGGTTTAACAGGTTATAACCGCCGAAATTTCCCTGGTGCCGGCTGAGCACCGGCCCGGCGGGGTAGTAGCCGCCGGAATTGTAGATCAGGCTGTCCTTGATGAAACCCGGCTGGGCATTCTCGGAGGTCGGCTGGTATCTCTGGGCCGGAATGATGTTGTAGCTGCCGGGAAGTTCCCGGTAGGCATCATTGGTCTTTATCGACCGGACCACGGCCTGCGGCGGCAGTAACAGGGTCAGGGTTTTGGCCGGCAGCCAGGGGGCCCCGGGCTTACCGTAATTGACCAGCCCGGAACATTTAATTGCCTGATACTCCCCGGCTTTTTGGAAATCCGGGGAAAGGTCCCGAAATGATATTTTTTGACTGAGGGTGCCCCCGCCGGCTATTGAAGCAAGCGATACCAACGAGATTATGGTCAATTTGATCTTCATATATCTTTAATGCAGTTGTAAGAATATAACATCAATTAACCCGGCAGTCAATAGTTTGCCGTTTTTAGTGAAAAGGGAATATAAAAGGCCGAGCTCATCGCTCGGCCTTTTATATTACAACGCCTGTTTTCTTGACAGGCTGACCTTGCCGGTATCGGAATCTATCTTGATCAGCTTGACCACTATCTGCTGGCCCTCCTGGACCACGTCCTCCACCTTCTCCACCCGTTTTTTATCCAGCTCGGAGATGTGGACCAGACCTTCCTGGCCGGGCATGAACTCCACAAAAGCCCCGAAATTCATGATCTTGACCACCTTGGCCTGGTAGATCTTGCCTATCTCCGGCTCGGCGGTCATCCACTTGATCTTCTCGTAGCAGGCCTCGGCCCCCGCCACCCCGGCCGCTCCCACCGAGGCCACGCAGACCCGCCCGGAATTGTCGTCGTCGATGTCTATCTTGACCCCGAACTCCTCCTGCAGGGCCCGGATGCTCTTGCCGCCGGGGCCGATGACCATGCCGATCTTGTCGGGCGGGATCATCAGGCTGAGGATCCGCGGGGCATAAGGGGAAAGCTCGGTCCGGGGTTGGTCCATGGTCTGGGTCATGATGTCCAGGATGTGCATCCGCCCCTGGTGCGCCTGGGTCAGGGCCTTCTGCAGGATATCCTTGGTGAGGCCCTGGACCTTGATATCCAATTGCAGGGCGGTGATCCCCTCCCTGGTGCCGGCCACTTTAAAGTCCATGTCCCCCAGATGATCCTCCAGGCCCATGATGTCTGAAAGAATGGCCACCTGGTCCTTTTCCATGACCAGCCCCATAGCGATGCCGGCCACCGGAGATTTGATGGGCACTCCGGCGTCCATCAGCGACAGCGAAGCGCCGCACACCGAGGCCATCGAGGAGGAGCCGTTGGATTCCAGGATTTCCGATACCACCCTGACGGTGTAGGGAAACCGGTCCTCGGCCGGGATCATGGGAGCCACCGCCCTCTCGGCCAGCGCTCCGTGACCTATCTCCCGGCGGCCCGGACCGCGGATGGGTTTGACCTCTCCCACCGAGAACGGCGGAAAGTTATAATGCAGCATGTAGCTTTTGGTGTATTCGCCCTCCAGATCCTCTATCCTTTGCCCGTCGGAGGCGGTTCCCAGGGTGGTCACCGCCAGGCTCTGGGTCTCGCCCCGGGTGAACAGGGCCGAGCCGTGGGTCCGGGGCAGCACCCCCACCTCGCAGGTTATGGGACGGATGTCGGTCAGGCCCCGGCCGTCGGCCCGTTTGCCCTCCTTAAGGATCCTCTCCCTCAGGTCCTGGCTCTGTATCTCCTCGATCAGCGCCTTGATGGTCTTGTCGGATTCCGGATAGGATTCTTTCAATGATTCGATGGCCTCGGCGGCCAGCTGCTTGACGGCATCCTGACGGACCTCCTTTTGCGGCAGGATGTTGGCCGCCCGGACCTTGTTCAGGGTCAGCTCCCTGACCTTTTCTATCAGGGCCTGGTCCTTCTCCGCCGGGGTGACGACCCGCTTGGGTTTGCCGCATTTTTTGACCAATTCATCCTGCATCTCCACGATCTGCTTGATATACTGATGGCCGAACTCTATGGCGGCCACGATCTCGTCCTCCGAGACCTCCCGGGCCCCGGCCTCCACCATGGTGATGGAATCGCGGCTGCCGGCTATGACGATATCCAGCCGGCTTTCCTGCAGCTGCTGGAAAGTGGGATTGATCACATACTGGCCGTTTATCATCCCCACCCTGACCGACCCGATGGGTCCCAGGAATGGGACATCGGAGATGGACAGGGCCGCCGAGGCCCCGATCATTCCCAGTATATCGGAATCGTTCTCCTGGTCGGCTGAAAGTATCAGGGCAAAGACCTGCACTTCGTTCCTGAATTCCTGCGGGAACAGCGGACGGATCGGCCGGTCGATCAGCCGGGCCGAAAGGATCTCCTTTTCCCGGGGCCGGCCCTCCCTCTTGAAGAAGCCGCCCGGTATCCTGCCGACGGCATAGGCCTGCTCCCGGTATTCCACGCTCAGGGGGAAGAAGTCTATTCCCTCCCGGGGCTTATCGGCCCCCACCGCCGTCACCAGCACCACGGTGTCGCCGTAGCGCACCGTCACCGAACCGCCGGCCTGTTTGGCCATCCGGCCGGTCTCGATTATCAGTTTGCGTCCCCCCAGTTCCAGTTCCTGTACTTGTACCATTTTTTCCTTCCTGCCCCGCAGCTCTGCGGGACCTTCCCCGCTTTTCGGGGGAAATTGATTGTTGATTGGAGCGTATCACCGCAGGCCTTGCCGTACTTTGTCGGACCGGAATGGTCCGAGTTGTTTCGCGTGTTTCGCGGGCAAGAAAGCCTGCTGATACCTGCTCCGGGGTATTGCTTGCCGTCCGGTTTACGCCCACCGGGGCGATTACGATCGCCCCGGTGGCTTATCAAGCCCGGACAATTACTTTCTGAGTTCCAGCTTTTCCACTATGGCCCGGTAGCGGTCCATATGGCGCTTGGATAGGTAGTTCAGCAGCCGGCGCCGCTGGCCCACCATCTTTAAAAGCCCCCGCCGGCAGGCGTGGTCTTTTTTGTGGATCTTGAGGTGCTCGGTCAAATCGTTGATCCGCTGGGTAAGCAGGGCCACCTGCACCTCGGGGCTGCCGGTATCCCCTTCATGTTTCTGGTGTTTGCCGATCAAATCCTGCTTCTTTTCAATGGTCAGTGGCATGGTGTGATTTCCTCCTGATTTTTCTGATGCCTTCTCCCGCGAAGCGGTGCAGGAGAGGCCGTTAATGATAGGTAATTATAAGCTATAAGTGGCACGAATGTCAACACCATAAGCAAGCAGATATAAGGATACAAAAAAGGCCGGGTTATCTACCGGCCTTTTTTGTTTGGGTAAAAAGTTCGATTGGTTATTTTAATATCACCATTTTCTTGGTTGCTTTAAAACTGCCTGACTCCAGTCGGTAAAAATAAACACCGTTTGCCGCGGCTTTGCCGGTATTATCCCGGCCATCCCAGGTTACATTATACAAACCCGCAGGCTGTTCCTGGGAAACCAAAGTTTTTACCACCTGCCCCAGGGTGTTGTAGATCTTCAGGCTGACTTTGCCCGCCTGGGCCAATTGGTATTTAATGGCTGTTTTCCCGGTGTTGGGATTGGGGTAGTTTTGCATCAATTCGTAGCTATAGGCTGCGGTTGATTTGCTATTGCTTCCGGAAATGTCTTCCGTAGATTTCCCGTCGCAATCCCGGTCGTATTCATAAAGGGCTATTACAGAACAAACCGCATATTCGCCAATAGTTTTGGTTATCGTTACCTCTATCTGCCCGTCTTTTAGGCAACTATTGGGTATCCAATGCTCTTCGGTAACAACCGTTTTGGGTTTAATGGTGGTCTTGGCATTGAAGGTTTTATCCACCGTCAGGGTTTGTTTTATATTAGCATCCGTTTCCTGGTAATAAACCACTTTGATCCGGTATTTTTTGGCCGGGTCAAGATTTTGAATGCTGTATTTCAATTCTGCCTGATGGTAGTCAATGGTATATTCCGGCTGCGGGCCGTAATAATATGTGCCCTTTTTCTGGAGGTTATAACTGTTATACTCCTCTGTTCCCACATCGATGTAATTGCACGGCACCGGGTCAACCGTCATTTTATAGTTTTTAATTAGGGAGATGATGGCTTTGGTACCGCCTTTTACTGTTGGCATTTCCTCGGTCCAAAGCACATACAGCTTGGATTTGGGCCATTCCTGCTTGAAGGCGATGGAAGGATAACGGGAAATGCCGCCCTGGGCGCCGGAAAGGTTCTGGGTGCCCATCAGCCAGCCATTGTCGTATTCGCAATTGTAAATAAGATCATAGTCGCCGTCTTTCACGTTCTTGCTGTAAACGTACTGACCGGCGGCTGCTACCACCGGGAAATCGGCATTTTGCCCATCCGGGCAGGATATAATTTGCTTATCCGACCAGCCGTTAATCCCTTTGGTCTTCTTGACGATTTGATAGATATCCGGCGCTATCTCTTCCTGCCAGACCACGGTGGTTTTATCGCCATAGGTGTCAACAATGGGGTGTATGCCGTTTTCGCCCATCTCGAAAAATTCGCTGTTGTCCTTATAATAAACCTTGCCGGAATGGCTCCAGGCGATCTTCAAGTTTCCGGCTTTATCCAAGGCCAGCGACGGCGATTTGAAAGCATCGGCGCCGCCTTGATCAATGGGGGTTGGAGCCAGATTTGCAGAAGTTGAGGGATTATAGGTAGAGATCAACACCGAAGATCCCGAAGCCCCCTCATCCACCCAGCCCAGGAATGAATTGTTGGTGTTTTGATCCAGAACATAGGCAAGGTAGGATATTTCAGTGCCTTCGGGGCCGGTGTAAATGAGTTGCGGTTCTTCAAATGTGCCGCTTGCCATTTTTGTGCTGTAGAGGCGATTGCCGTTATTCCAGCAAATGGTTGGCAAGTTAACGGACGTTAACTCTATGGCCGGGCGTTTGCCCAAGCCTACGGTTACAGGAGATGTCCAAGTTTCGCCATCGTCTAGCGAGCTTGTATAATAAACATTCTCGCCGGAAGCAAAGACCGCGTGAATTTTGCCATCGCTCCCTACAATGATCTTTTTGCCATTGGAATAGGCGGTGCCTTCGGGGGTATTGCTTTCAGCAACGATGGGATCATCTTCATTTGGTGAATCTATATAGACAATGTTAGACCAAGGCGTAACATACCCGTCGTTATGGATTGCCCTCATCCTTAGATATAATCTAGAAGGAACGCTGCCAAAATCATAAATAGTCCAACCGAGGGCATTGGGGCTGATATCATCCCTTAATGTGTACCAGATTGAAGATGCATCCGTATGCATTTGAACTTCATATCTTTCCAACGTTGGACAACCCCAAGCATAATACCAGCCAAACCAAAGGTCATAATTAGTTCCCGGCACTGCTTTAGAAGCAGTAGCTTCTCTTAATGAGGGGCTGACCATTTGCGGCGGTTGGGGCACACCAAGTGCCGTATAAGCAAATTCAGCAAGTAGTGGGTTAGTAGGCACATATGATCCCGACATGTTTTTGTAAGTGTAGGTTTTTAAATAACACTCCCACACATTGTCACTATTTTTTGTTAAAGTACCATCAACTATTTGACAATCTTTTTTGCTCCCGCTATATGTTGGGTCGTTTGTCCAACCCTTCGATTGAGCCCCTCTGGTCCATATTTGAGGTGCCGTTGTATAATATCTGGGAAGTTGTATTTTTTTTATCGCTTCATAACGTGGGGAAGCCATTAAATAATCTGACGAACCCGGCACAAAACCAGAAAGCACACCAGCATGGCTATAATAATCGCATCCCACATACTTGCCTTTAACCAATTGCCATGGAGCGTTAAGCATGTCCATAGCCTTACGGGCGTTAATTAAGCCATAGCCATACTCATCATTAATTCTCGTACCGTTGCCCGAAGAAGTCAGTTCAATAATTTTTCTAAGATCATCATTATTCAATACTATCCCCTTGCTTTTGGCATACCCTTTAAGCAAAGAGGCAACTCCGGTAACATAAGGTGTTGCAAACGAAGTTCCGCCCCACCATTTGTATGTCGGTGTGTAATGCCAGTCATAGAGCAAATATTTGCTTTCTTTAGGGTCCCCGCCAACGTCAGTCGTATCAATCCTAACATCGCAGGCGGTTGAATAGATATTTATATCCTTATAATCCTTAAAATAATCTGTCGAATAACCACCAGGTGCAACAACACTTATATGACTACCATATTCGGAAAAATCACTTAATCTACCTGTTTTTTGCACTGCACCAACAGCCATAACACCAGGCATAGCTGCCGGGTAATATGGATTGCCCGTCGGCGTGATATTGTTGAACATGCAAGCGACCAATAAAATATCACTGTTATAAGCATTAGCGCAAGCGCCTGCCAAGGCTATGTTCCACCCATTAGGATCGCGCCAACTCATATTAATAATCTCTGCGCCTAGACCTCTGGCCTCATCAATTCCGGCGTAGCTACCGCCTCCCACCTGATTAATTCTGACATCAGCATCAACCCCGGCAATGCCTATGCCATTGTTGGTTTGGGCCCCCAATATGCCTGCTACAAATGTGCCGTGTCCCCCATAAACAGTGTTGCCAACAATAAAAAAATCACGCCAATTGGCTATGTGGGAAGTTTTATTATTTATATCAGGATGACCGCTGGCTGTTTCCCATAAAGGGTCTGGCGTAGGATTAGCCAAAACGCCGTTTTCAGTGATATAAACATTAACGGTCGTGCTGCCCTTAAATAATTCTCAGGCTGATTTGGCGTTAATATCCATACCGGGGTAATCCGTATTGTTCAATCCCCATTGATAACCCTTTTCAAAATCAGAATCGTTGGGATAAGTTTGTGCAAACGCAATGGAGCTCAAAATCAAGACCAAACCGATAAACGATAATTGTCCCTTTCTCATGCTTACCTCCTTTTAAAATGTTAATTGATATTTGCCTGAACCATCGGCGTTCATTATCCAAAGCTTGCCGTTATTACTGCAGCAATTGCTGTAAACTATCTTAGTCCCATCCGGGGACCATCGTGGGTATTCCCCGATATTCTCACAAATGCTGGCGTCGCCCATTAGATTCTTATGGTTCCCGCCGGTTGCATTAATGGTGTATATCTGTGATAAACGCAAATATTTTTGGCATTGAACAGCTATTGTGTTTCCATCGGGGGAATATTGCATATTATAAAGTTTTCCGTAAATAGTATCGACAAAAGCAGAATCATAAGTATCAATATTTATTGTTTTTAAATAAGATATGAAATATTTATAACTACTATCATAATATTCTCTTCTTGCCAATATATTTTTATTATCTGGTGACCAAGTTGGATAATCATAATTAGAACTAATCCTTCTCAGTGCATTTCCATCTTTATCCATAACCCAAATGCCAGCTGAATCTATAGTTTTGGCAAATGCAATATTATTACCATCCATACTCCAAACTGGAAATGACGACCAACCCATATTTGTTAGCCTTGTTAAGCTATCTCCGTTGGCTTTTATTTTATATATATCCAGATTCAACGATGCCACGATCCATTGGCCATCAGGGGACCAATCAGTGCCATAAAATAAAGAAAAGGCGGGATGGTTTGATTTAATAAAAAATGGCTGCATTTCACTGCCGTCAGGTTTTACTGACCAAATACCTAACATGGAGTCAGGCAATTGACTATCAAGATTCCAAAATAATATTTTTGTCCCATCCGGTGACCAATTGGGATAAAAATGGGTGACCCCATGTGGCGGGTTCACTACTGTTGTATCGGGCTTAGGTTGAATCGGTTCTTCCTTGCTGCAGCCCATGCTGGTTGCCAACAAGGCCATGCATAACAATTTTAAATAACTTCCATTATAGTATCCCCTCTTTTTAAGGATTTGTTGGCTATTGTAACAGTGTTGGGCATATTTGTCAAGTAAATTTTCATCGTGGGGGGGGGGGATTATTTAGGGTGTGTAATTATGTAACTGACATTTATTTCCTAAGTGAATTACTACGGCCTTATGGCCGTAGCATCAAGTTCTAAGCCCAGACTTCGTCTGTCCAGCTACGCTGGATGCTCTTCATCTATGCCCTAACGGACATAGTATTTCGGCGGAAGAATAAAAATCCCCGTCGGCTTTTTACAAAGCGAACAGGGCAACATTACGTATTTAATGCCTATTTTTGTCTTCTTAGCTCAGTAAAATATCTTTCTATTTTTCTCTTGTCCCTCTCTATGGCCCTTATCAGCGCCTCAACGGTGCCGTATTTCTTCCCCGGCCTGATATATTTATGGAAAAATATCTCGGCCTTCTTCCCGGAGAGGTCATATTTCCCGCCGAAGGCGTTGAACTCGATGGTCCTGGCGCTCCGGCCGACGGTAAGCCGGCTGCCGATATAGAGCATTCCCTGGTATTCCCTGCGCCCGATCCTGGCCCCGGCGGCATAGACCCCGTCCCGCGGCAGAAGCTTCTGGGGATCCGACAATCTGATGTTGGCGGTGGGAAAGCCCAGTTTACGGCCCAGCCCCAGTCCCTTTACCACCATGCCCCTGACGAAATAGACCCGGCCCAGCATCTTGTTGGCCTGCTCTATTTTTCCGGAAGATATCAGGCTCCGGATGCAAGAACTGCTGACCTTGCTTCCGTTGGTCTTAAGCGATGAAAGCACCGATACCTTGAAGCCCATCTTGGCGCCCAGTTCCCGCAGGGTGTTGATGTTGCCCTTCCGTCCGGCCCCGAAGCCGCAGTCATTCCCGCAGATGACCTCCGATACCGCCAGCTTTTTTACCATCACCGAGCGGATGAATTCCTCCGGAGACAGCGTCGCCACCCGTGGCGAAAATTTTATGACCGCCATCACGCCGACGCCCAGCGATTCCAGGATCTCCTGTTTCTCGGACAGGGCCGTCAAAAGGCAGGGGGTCCTATCCTGGGACAAGACCTGCCGGGGATGGGGATCGAAGGTGATCACCACGCTGTCGTGGCCAATCTTTTTTGCCCTGGCCACCAGCTTTTTGATGATGGCCCGGTGCCCCAGGTGCAGGCCGTCGAAGGAACCCAGGGCGGCCACGGCCCCGGGATGACTGACGCCAAAATTATTGAGTCTTGTTATTACCAGCATTATAATGAATACTGACTTTATAAATTTACTGCCAAATGCTGTTTTCCGTTGTCAACCTTGACTTTACGATCATGGAGGTTCTTCAAGGCTGACTACTTGCAGCCAAAGAACTAAGCCCGGTTCGGAACCCCGCCTTCAGCGGTGCTGTTTGGCTCAGAGGGACGCCCGGAATTTACTGTGTGCTTTGCTTACCGGATCGGCATGTTCAGTAAATTCAGTCCCTCGGTTAGCATTGCATCCGGTCAGCGCTGGGCGGACGGTTCTCTTTGCCACTTTCTCTTCAAAGAGAAAGTGGATGGCAGAATAGTTATACAGTTCCCCATGAACGATCATTTTTGGCATTTATGCCGGCCGGATTCCATATTACATCACGATCTCGGGGTGCAATTGATGGTCGTCTTTGAACTGCCCCAACGCCACCAACTGCCCGTCATATTTGATCCGATAGTGGATGTCCCTTTCCCCTTTTTCATCGACCATGATAGTATTCCCATGTTTGATCCTTTGATAGCTGTCGGGATCTATGATCACCTCGGGCATGAAGTCCAGGGCCCGGTCCATGCTTACGCCGTCCTGCTCCGTGATGCCCTCCAACTCCAGGGACTGCTCCAGGCGGAATTCGCCCACCGCGGTGCGGGTCAGGGCCGCCAGGGTCCCGTAGCTGCCTATGCGTTGACCGATATCTCTGGCCAGCGAACGGACATAGGTGCCTTTGGAACAGCGGACCTTGATGGTTATCTCATCGCCAGCAAAGCCGATAAGATCGATCGCATCCACCCTCACCTGCCGTTCCGGGATCTCCACCGCCACCCCTTTCCGGGCTTTTTTATAGGCCGGCTGGCCGTCGATCTTGATGGCCGAGAAGGCTGGCGGGATCTGCTTTATATCGCCTACAAACTTCGAGAGGACCGATGCGACGGATTCACGATCCAACCCAGGAACTTCGCATTGTCTGATAATCTGCCCCTCCAGGTCGCAGGTATCGGTCTCGATGCCCAGCTTGATAGCTGCCAGGTATTCCTTGGGCCGGCCCATCAGGAACTGGGAGAGCCGGGTGGCCCTGCCGGTAACCACCAGCAGCACCCCGACGGCCATGGGGTCCAGGGTCCCGGCATGCCCGGCCTTCTTGATATTCAAAAGCCGCCGGACCCTTGATACTACGGCAAAGGAGGTCATTCCCGGCGGTTTGTTTATATTGAGGATGGCATCCATATATCGGAGGTCAGCGGACAAAGAATTCACGGGCGGCCTGGATCACTCCGTCCCGGTCCAGCCGGTAGATCTCCAGAAGCTTGTTTCTGGGGCCGGCCTCGATGAACTCATCCGGCAGGCTCAGGATTTTTATCTGGCAGGAAACGCCCCTGGCCTCGGCCAATTCCATCACCGCCGAACCGAAACCGCCGTCCCGCACGTTCTCTTCCAAGGTGAGGATCCTTTTATGGCGCTTTAGAAGCTCGATTATAGTTTCCTGATCCAGCGGTTTGACGAACCTGGCGTTGACCACCTCCAGCTCCAGCCCCTCCTTGGCAAGTTCATCGGCCGCCTGCCGGGCGACAGTGGACATGATGCCGATCCCCAGCAGAGCCCCGTCTTTGCCCGGCCGGGTGATCTTGGCCTTGCCCAAAGCGATCAAATCGGGATTTTTAAGGCTTACCCCGAAACCAGGGCCTCGGGGATAGCGTATGGCCGCCGGCCCTCCGATCTGCAGGGCGGTTCTCAGCATGGAGGCCAGCTCCCATTCGTCCTGGGGGGCCATCACCGTCAGGTTGGGAATGCAGCGCAGGAACGACAGATCGAACGGCCCGTGATGGGTGGGGCCGTCCTCGCCCACCAGGCCGGCCCGGTCTATGGCCATGATCACCGGAAGCTTCTGCAGAGCTATGTCGTGGATGATCTGGTCGTAGCCCCTCTGCAGGAAAGTGGAATAGATGGCCACCACCGGTTTGAATCCCTGGGACGCCAGCCCGGCAGCAAAGGTCAGGGCGTGCTGTTCGGCGATGCCGACATCAAAGAAGCGGTCGGGGAAAACCCTCCGAAAATAGTCCAGCCCGGTCCCCTCCGGCATGGCCGCGGTAATACCCACTATCCGGGGGTCGGTCTTGGCCAGCTCCACCAGAGATTTGCCGAATACCTCGGTATAGGAGCAGATGTTCTTACAGGACAACGGGTCGCCGGTCTCCGGATCGAAAGCGCCCACTCCATGAAATTTTTCGGCATTTTCCTCGGCCGGCTCGTAACCCTTGCCCTTGACCGTCAGCACATGCAGAAAGGTCGGACCCGGCTGGTCCTTGATCCTCCGCAGAACATCCACCAAGGCCGCGATATCGTGCCCGTCTATCGGGCCCTCGTAATGGTATCCCAGTTCTTCAAAGGTCAGCCCCGGCACGATCAGGTTCTTGAAACCCTGGCGCAGACGCCGGAAGGCCACCCTCGACGGGCCCCCGATGTTGGCAGGCAGCCGCCCCAAAAAATCCCACAGGTTCTTTTCAAAATTGGTATAGGCCGGAGTGGTGGTGATCTTGGTCAGATACTGCCCCAGGGCCCCCACCCGCTTGGAGATGGCCATCCGGTTGTCGTTGAGAATGACCAGCATGTTCTTCTTGAGCTGCCCGGCATGGTTCAGCCCCTCGAAGGCCAAGCCTCCGGTCAGAGAACCATCCCCGATGACGGCCACCGTCCGGAAATTTTCACCGTTCAGGTCCCGGGCGCAGGCCATCCCCAGTGCCGCGGAGATGGAGGTCGAGGCGTGGCCGGTGTCGAAATTATCGTAGGGGCTCTCGGCCCTTTTGGGGAAACCGCTCAAACCCTTATAGGTCCGAACGGTATCGAATTGTTCCCGGCGTCCGGTCAGTATCTTGTGGGCGTAAGCCTGGTGGCCCACGTCCCACACCAATTTATCCTGGGGAGTATCCAGCACGTAATGCAAAGCGATGGTCAATTCCACCGTGCCCAGGCTGGGAGCCAGATGTCCCCCGTTGCGGGATACCACCCTGATGATCCTCTCCCTAACCTCCCGGGCCAGGATGTCCAGCTGGTCCAGTTTCAGCTCTTTAAGATCGGCCGGAGTATTTATTTTTTCTAAGTACATAATGTCCAATTAAAATACATAATGAAACAGCAGGCCCCAGATAAGGCCCAGGAAGCCGCCGGCAATAACCTCCACCGGAGTATGTCCCAGCAGCTCCCGAAGCTTCTCGCCCCCGGCCCTCTTTCTAAGGGTCCGGCTCTCCAGCAGGCGGTTGAGCAGGATGGCCTGCTTCCCCACCGCCCGGCGGACCCCGGCGGCATCGTACATCACCACGAAGCTGATGTAAGCGGTCAGGGCGAACAGCAGGCTGTCGAACCCGGCGGCCAGGCCGATCATGGTGGCCATGGTCATCGATGAGGCGGCATGGGAGCTAGGCATGCCCCCGGGCTCCAGGGTGCGCCGCCAGTTGAGGTGCCCCTCCCAGATGATGGAAGCGAAGGCTTTTAGCACCTGGGTGGAGATCCCGCTGGCCACCACCGCCCACAGGATCTGGTTCTTAAAAACGTCCCAAAACAGCATATTAACAAGTAATTGGTATAAAGGTTTATTCGAAAGAAAATCTGTAGTTTTTCTAATCTTACTTTCTTGTGACCGAGAAAGTAAGCAAAGAAGTCTTTACCGCCCAGCTCCGCGGATAGTAAGGCCTGCGCCCCGGCACTCATTGAACCAGAACAAGCAGAATGTAAATAACGCAATGACTGCTTCATCGGGGCTGAAGGTTATCCGCTACACTGAAGGCTGACCCCACCCACACTCCCTCCCCGCAGCGGGGAGGGAAGCCGCCAGGCAGGGAGAGGTTGGGTCGCTTCAGCACTGCTGCCTGGTAAAAGCTGACGTTAAGAATGTTTTGCCTGCTGGTACATTACTCCGTGGTCAAGACATTCAGGCAGCTGATTATTATAACTTCAGAGCAGCGCTGAGCGAAAGTTCTTCCGCCACCGCAGGCAAATCCATATAGGCTGATCTGCCTGTGGCACGAGCGGATCCGCCTTTGGCGTGACTTTGGAGCTTTCTCTTCCCTGCCCGCCGCGATATGCTGTCCGTGTTGGCAGGCGGGAAAGAGAAAGCGGAATAAGAAATATATTAAGACCAGAAAACGGGCTTTTTATTTACTTACAAATACTTACTCATGGTTCAAGGTTTTAAAACTCCCGGTTGATCATGTAATCCGCCCACAGCATCAACAGTTTCTTATATTCGCTGTCGGGCAGGGCCTCCAGGGCGGCCACCGCCTTGCGGACGTATTTCTGGGCCATCTCTGCGGTGTAGGCGATGCTGCCCAGCTCCTGGAACAGCTTGGTCACCTGTTTGACCTGAGTGAGAGCGGCCTTGGGATTGTTTAAGGTCTTCAGGATCAGGCTTCTTTCCTTGCGATTGGCCTCGCCCAGAGCATGATAGACGATCACCGTCCGCTTGCCTTCCCTGATGTCCGAACCCACCGGCTTGCCCAGTTTTTTCTCGTCGGCCAGGATGCCCAGAATGTCGTCCTGCAGCTGGAAGGCGATCCCGCAATTGGAGGTGAACAGCGACAGGGCCTCCACATAGGGATGGCGGCTGTTGGGCTGGTCTATCCCGATCATGGCCCCCGCCTTGCCGGCGAACTGGTAAAGGGCCCCGGTCTTCTTCCACAGCATGGACAGGATCTTTTCCTCGCTTAAAGCTTCTATCGGCATCTTGGAATACTGCAGGTCCAGGGCCTCGCCCTCGATCAGGTTGCACTGGACGTCCACCTCCAGGTCCAGGATCAGCTGCAGCACCAGGATGGGGCTGATGCCCTTTTCCCTGGCCAGCTCGGTCAGCAGGGAGATGGTCCAGCCCTGCTGCAGATCCCCGGCCAGGATGGCCATGGCCTGGCCGTAGTGCGCCGCCTCCTCGCCCTTCAGGCCCAGCTTCTTGATGGCCCGGTCCTTCAGTTCCTCGTGGACGGTGGCCACCCCGCGCCGGGTGCCGTCGCGGTCGATGATATCGTCATGCACCAGGGTCCAGGTATGGTAGACCTCCACCGCCGCCGCCGCCGGGACGGCCTTGTCCTCGTCGCCGCCTACCGCCCCGCAGGCCAGCAGCAGCACCGCCGGCCGGAGCGACTTGCCGCCGGCCTTGAGGTATTTATGCACCCCGCAGTAGATGTCTTCGGGCTGGAATTTTTCCGGCCGGTCCTTCAACTGGAGGTACTGATAGACCTTTTCCTTGCGGCACTTGACCTCCTCCATCAACCGGGCCAGGCCGCTTAAGGGTTTGAGCTTGGCCGGCATTTCTTTTTTGACCGGGGCCTGTTTCCTGACCGCAGTGGTTTTCTTGGCGGTTTTTTTCTTGGCCGCTGTAATTTTCTTGACGGGCTTTTTCTTGATTGCAGCTGTTTTCTTGACGGTCTTTTTCTGAGCCATTTAATTCTCCTCCATATGGTGCTCTTCAACCTTCAGCCTGCCCTGGATGTCCCTGGTTATTTTTTTTATTTTATTTTGGGTTTCTTCCAAAGTGGCCTGGCATCTGGCCATCAGTTCCATGCCCTCCTGGTAGAGCGTCAGGGCCTGGTCCAGCTCGATCTCCCCGGATTCCATCTGGTCAACTATCTGCTCGATACGGGCCAGGGCCTTTTCGAATTTGAAATCGGCATCTGTTTTTGCTTTTTTCATGGTATGGTTTCCTCGACTGTCATTTGAGCTTTGCCGGCATGGAACTCGGCGGTTATCAATTTGCCCTTATCCAGGGTTTTTGAAGATACTACCACCCGCCCGTTCTGATCGCGGCAGATGCTGTATCCCCTCTTGAGGGTATTTTTGGGGTCCAGGGCTTTTAACGCCAGGGCCTGGCCCTGCAGTCTGTTGTCATATGAACTGACCCGGTCGGTGATCTTGTTATTGAGGGCTGTCCCGGCCCAGTCCAGCTGCTGGGATTTCTGGGACAGCATGTCCTGCAGTCGGTTCAGGCCGTAGCTGCGCTGGATCGATGTCAGCCGGGATCCGGCCTCATCCAGCAGGTCGTTCATGGAGGAAGATATCCGGCGGGCCGAATCGACCAGATCGGACCTTACCTCACGGATATCGGGCAACGCCAGCTCGGCCGCCGCCGACGGGGTGGGCGCCCGGAGGTCGGCCACCAGGTCGGAGATGGTGAAGTCCACCTCGTGACCCACCGCCGAGATCACCGGGATACGGGAATTGAAGATGGCCCGGGCCAATATCTCCTCGTTGAAGGCCCACAGGTCCTCGGCTGAGCCGCCTCCCCGGCCCACTATCAAAAGATCGATCTTGCCGTATTGGTTGAGGTCTTCCACCGCCCGGGCGATCTTTTCGGCCGCCCCTACTCCCTGCACCGGCACCGGACACAGGATCAGCTCTATTCCCGGCCACCGGCGACGGGCCACCTTGACCATGTCCCGGAGGGCCGCCCCGGTGGGCGAGGTGACGATCCCGATGGTTCTGGGATAGGCCGGCAGTTCCTGCTTGAATTCCGCATCGAACAGCCCCTCCTCGGCCAGCTTTTTTTTCAGACGCTCGAAGGCCTGGGCCAGCTCGCCGTATCCCGCCACCTGCAGCTGCTGGACACTGAGCTGATACTGCCCGGCTCGGTCGAAGACCGTGACGTCCCCCTGGACCACCACCTGCATGCCGTCCTGGGGCATCAGCATCAGGTCTTTGGCGTAGCTGCGGAACATCACGCAACGCACCTGGCTGCCGGCGTCCTTCAGCGAGAAGTACAGATGCCCGGAACTGTGGACCGTCAGGTTGGATATCTCGCCCTGCACCCACAGCCGGGGGAAGCTGTTCTCCAGCACCCGCTTGATCTCGCCGGTCAGTTGTGTAACGGAAAGTATTATTCTTTTATCGTCAGGCATGGAGTTTAATTGAACACGGATTAGACGGATTTATACGGATTCACGCAGATCATTTCTTGGAGGGTAACAACACTATTTCCTGATCTGTCATCCTGAGGACACACCCAAACGTGGCTGGGCGTTGGATGACAGCTTCACCCATTCAACTTGCAAAGCATGCTGCCAATCTCAGGGTGACAGACTGCCTCGTCATTCTGATTTATGCTAACAATTTAGTTTCACAAAGAATCTATCAAAACATTCGAAAACTGCCAAATCCTTCGATACTCAGGCAAACCGTTATTCTCATGATGACGAAAGTGACGGCAAAGGCTTGCCCCCACGATGCGATGCAAACCTTGTCATCCTGAGGACACACCCAAACGCGGCTGGGCGTGGGATGACGGCTTCACCCATTCAACCTGCGAGGCAAGGTGCATTTCTCAGGGTGACAGTTCCTACCCGGTGAGGTCAGTTCTGCAATCTCGCCGCTATCACGCAGTTCTTCAACAGCATGGCCACGGTCATCAGGCCCACCCCGCCGGGGACCGGCGAGATGTAGGCCGCCACCTGGGAGGCCGATTCAAAATCCACGTCGCCCACCAGGCCGTAGCCCGATCTCTTGGAGGCGTCCGGGATGCGGTTGGTGCCCACATCTATCACCGTACAGTTGCTGTTTAGCATATCGCCGGTGATCAGGCCCGGCACTCCGGCCGCGGCGATGACGATATCGGCCTGCTTGGTGTAATAGGACAGCCCCTTGGTGCCGGTATGGCAGACGGTGACCGTGGCGTTGCCGCGTTCCGATTTTTGGGCCAGCATGTTGGCCAGCGGCCGGCCCACGATGTTGGAGCGTCCCACTATCACCACGTACTGCCCGGATATCTTGATATTGTAGCGCACCAGCAGTTCTATCACCCCGGCCGGGGTGGCCGGCAAAAAGCGCGGCCGGCCCAGCATCAGCAATCCGACGTTCTCCGGATGGAAACAGTCCACGTCCTTTAGCGGATGGATGGACTCGAAGGCCCTCTCCTCGGACAGCCCCTTGGGCACCGGGGATTGCACCAAAATACCGTGGACGTTCTTGTCGTTGTTGAGTTTCTCCACCTGGGCCAGCAGTTGCTCCTGGGTGGTATTCTCCGGCATTTCTATGACGGTGGACTTGATACCGGCCTCTTCGCAGGCCTTGTGCTTGTTGCGGACATACACCTGCGACCCGGGATCGGAACCGACGATGATCACCGCCAAACGCGGCACTGTCCCCTGTCCCCTGAGAACTGTTACCTCGTCAGCTACTTCCTGCCGTATCTCGGCAGATATTATTTTACCGTCTATGATTTGGACCATATTTATTACATCCCCGTTTCATGGTCATTTATGACCATTGATGATATCCAGCGATAGGTTTCAACCTATCGCAAACTATCGCAAACATACCACCAATGTATCATATTCACCCTAATCACAGCGATACCATAAATGATATCGCTGGTTATCATCAAGGTTCTTCCGAACCTTCACAATCTTCGAATTCCTTTAGTAACTCGCCCTTTTTATGGTGCTCTTTCTGCCCGCTGATATAAATTTTGATCCTTGGCACAGCATGTTTGCTCACGGATAAAACGCCATAACCGTTTTGCCAATATAATTGTTTTTTGCCTTGGAAATGTTTATTTACATCGTACGATGAACTGCCTTTTAACGCATGGGCTACATCGGATATCAATTGTGCCGGACGCAAGGATAACAATATATGGACATGATCCTCCGTGCCGTTTATCGCCAATAAATGATAACCTTCTTGTTTGCATTTTTGCCCGATGCATGCGAATAAATAACGCTCTATCTCTTCGTCAATATACGGTTTGTCATCCTTGGTGTGCCAAACAAAATGATAAAACAATTCGTAATGAACCTTCGGCATATTATAATACCGCCACAATCTTTTAACACAAACCCGTTTTCAGGCCGCCCCAGCGGCCTTGTTGACTTGCCAGCGATAGGTTTCAACCTATCGCAAAATAAATGACAATATAAGAAATGAATTTTATCCCCCATTACAGCGATACCATGAATGATATCGCTGGTTTTCACCAAGGCTTGCCCAGGCAAGCCTGCCCGTTTTCAGGCCGCCCCAGCGGCCTTGTTGATTTTCCAGCGATAGGTTTCAACCTATCGCAAAATAAATGACAATATAAGAAATGAATTTTATCCCCCATCACAGCGATACCATAAATGATATCGCTGGTTAGCATCAAGGTTCTTCCGAACCTCCATTTCAGGCCGCACCAGCGGCCTTGTTGACTTTCCAGCGGTAGGTTTCAACCTATCGCTTTATCCATCGCTGCCTACACCCCTGCCGGATCTCGGCAGATATTATTTTACCGTCGATGATTTGTGACATCGTTTTATTACAGGTTTCTTGTATTTTTTTCGTTTTTCAAGTACTACAGTTTGTGATGTTGCTTGGCTATGGTTTTTGTAAGTAGACCAACTTGGATAGTATTTTTCTGTTTGATTGCCAAAAACATCCCAGCCCTCACGTTTACCCCGGGCAAACAATTCCAGATATGGACCAGAGCTGCATTTTTCAATTATTTTATACAATTCATCAGGTTTTCTAGAATGCTCTTGTTTTTGTGTTCTAATTATATTTACTTGAGATCTGCCGGGGCCTAGTGTTCTAACTTTACCTCTTATACCAAACAAAACTACCTCGGTTGTATTTCTGAAATAAAAGCCAACCCCTCTTCCGTCTGGGCCGCCATCTTTTCTTACTTTATGCCATATCATATTTGTTTTATATTCAAAACCCCAAGCCTTCATAACCTCTAAACCTTCAGGCAAAAGAGCATTGGGTACCCATAAATATAAATGGCTTTTTTCAGCCGCTACAATAGGAATGGGCATTTCTTTAATCTGATCTAACGATAAGGTATCATATCTGTTTAATCTTTTATGCTCTGGGGCAACCTTACCTGATCTATTATTAAAGCGCCATGGCGGATCGGCAAGAATAGTGCCGTATTTTTTACTTTTAAAATTATTAACAAATATTTCAGCAATAGTCGGTTCCATTTTCAACAACTCTCTTTATATAATTTTTCAGTTATACCTAAAACTAAAATGGGACACCCGGCCCCACCGCCGCCTTGTATTCTAGGTATCAACTTCGACATATGAGTCGTTGAAGCACCATAGGAACTGCCACGACCCAACTTGTCAAATATTTCTTGAAGTTGATCACATCTTGTAATTATTACCCCAACACTAATTGCTCTCAAATCAAACAATAAACGAAAATTGTTTAAGTCTCTATCAAAAAATGGATCTTTGTTATTCCATTCAATTTCTAAAGCAACACGATTTTTATAACAATCTACTTTATGGGTTGGCGAGTCTGATGTGCGTTCATCTACTTTAACTGATGTTTTGAATTCTTTTTCTACCCAACCCTTTTCGGACAAATATCCATCAATTGCGCTGGCTACTTTCGATTTTCCGCCACCACCTACTGTAATCCAACTTTTACAAAGCTTAAATTGTTTTAGAAGTTCAACAATATCTGTCCATTCATTTGGAAAATCATTTTTTAAAATTGCACAAGCATGCTTCCATTCGTGCACTTCATAGTTGTCTCTTATTTCTTTCGGAAGTAACGTTATTCCCATAATGCCTCTTAAGAATTTTATTGTTTTTAAGATTCTTGAATTCTGGAAATGCTTTGTGCACGTCCTATTTTCTCATCTACCTCTACCACCACCCCGTTGAACCTCACATCCCCCTCGGCCACCTCGAACTTGGTGGGCAGTTGGGTCAAAAACTTCTCGATGATCGGCTCCTTCTCCATGCCTATCACGCTGTCGAACCCGCCGGTCATCCCGGCGTCGGTGATATAGGCCGTGCCCTGGGGCAGCACCCGCTGGTCGGCGGTCATCACGTGGGTGTGGGTACCTATCACGGCGGAAACCCGGCCATCTAAGTACCAGCCCAAAGCGATCTTCTCGGAGGTGGCCTCGGCGTGCATGTCCACGATGATGATGTCGGTCTCTTTCTTCAGCCCGGCGATCACCTGGTCGGCAATTCTGAACGGGCAATCCACCGCCGGCATGAACACCCGGCCCAGCAGGTTGAAGACCCCGACCTTGCGGCCCTGCTTGTCCTCATAGACCCCGAAGCTGGTGCCCGGCACCTCCGGCGGATAATTGGCCGGCCTCAGTAGGCGCGGCTCTTTCTTCAGCCGGGGCAGAATGTCCTTCTTGTCCCATAGATGATTGCCGGAAGTGACCACGTCTATGCCCAGGGCAAAAAGGTTGTCCAGCACCGCCGGGGTCAGGCCGAAGCCGGCCGCGGCGTTCTCCCCGTTGGCTATCACAAAATCTATTTGATGTTCTTCGACCAGCCCAGGCAGAAGCTTCTCCACCGCCATGCGGCCCGGCCGCCCGATGATATCCCCGATAAAAAGAATTTTCATTTTCCCACTAATATTCCATCAAAATGTCACCCTGAGAAATCTTCCTTGCCTGTCAAGTTGAACGGGTGACCTATACTCATCCTTCAACCTGTGTTGCCCGGAAGTACCCATTCAAAGGTTAAAAGAATGCCTGTTTCAGGACAAGCTCTCAGGATGATGCTAAAAAGCGGTCCCCGAATAACTAATAACTATTAACTGATAACTAATTTACTTGGCGTATCCTATCCCCCGCGTTTCGCGGATGACCGTCACCTTGATCTGCCCGGGATACTGCAGCGAGGACTCCACCTTGTGGGCGATCTCGTTGGCCATCTCGGTGGTCCGGCTGTCGCTGACCTCCTCCGGGGTGACGATGATCCGGACCTCGCGCCCGGCCTGGATGGCGTAAGCCTTGCTGACCCCGCTGAACGAATAGGCCACCTCCTCCAGCTTCTCCAAACGCTTGACGTAGGCCTCCAGCGATTCCCGGCGGGCGCCCGGCCTGGCCCCGGAGATGGCGTCGGCCGCCGCGATCAGCACCGAGATGGGCGAGATGAACTCGATATCCTCATGGTGGGCGCCGACGGCGTTGATCACTATGGCCGACTCTCCGTAGCGCTTGGCGATGTCCATGCCGATCTGGCTGTGGGTGCCCTCGATGTTGTGGTCCACCGCCTTGCCGATGTCATGCAGCAGCCCGGCTCGCTTGGCCAGGGCCGAATCCAGCTCCAGCTCACCGGCCATCATGCTGGCCAGAAAAGCCACTTCCTTGGAGTGCTGCAGGACGTTCTGGCCGTAGCTGGTGCGGTATTTGAGCCGTCCCAGCAGCAGCAGCAGTTCGGGATGCAGTCCCGGCACCCCCACCTCCAGGGCCAGTGATTCCCCGGCCTCCTTGATGCTGCGGTCCACATCCTTCTGGGCCTTTTCGATGACCTCCTCGATGCGGGCCGGCTGGATCCGCCCGTCGGACACCAGCTTCTCCATGGCCATCCGGGCCACCTCCCGGCGCACCGGGTCGAAGGCCGAGATCACGATGGCCTCCGGGGTGTCGTCGATCAGCACCTCCACCCCGGTGGCGGCCTCGAAAGCCCGGATATTGCGGCCCTCCCGGCCGATGATCCGGCCCTTCATCTCGTCGCTGGCCAGCGGCACCACCGACACGGTGGTCTCGGCGGTGTGCTCCCCGGCGTAGCGCTGGACCGCCATGGAGATGATCTGGCGGGCCTCCTTCTCGGCGTTCTCCTTGGCCTCGTCGCGGATGACCTTCATCATCTGGGCGGACTCGTGGCGCACCTGGGTCTCCAGGTTCTGCATCAGTATCTTTTTGGCCTCCTCCTGGGTCAGGCCGGCGATCTGCTCCAGTTTGGTGTTCTGTTCGTCGATCAGGGTGGTCAGGCGCTCGTCCTTGGCCCGGATCACCCGCTCCTTGGCCACCAGCTCCCGCTCCCGGACCTCGACGTCCTTCTCCTTGCGGTTGATGATGTCCACCTTGTGGTCGATCTGCTTTTCCTTCTCGGTTATCCGGTGCTCGTAATCCTTGAGCTCCTGGCGCCGGCTCTGGGTCTCCTTTTCAAAATTGGTCTTCAGCCGGTACGATTCCTCCTTGGCCTGCACCGCCGCCGCCTTCTTGTAGGTGGCCGCCTCGCGCTGGGCCTCGGCGATCACCTTCTCGGCCAGCTTCTCGGCCCCGGCCAGTTTGGCCTCGGAGATCTTCTGATGTATCAAATATCCCAAAAAGGACCCCAGTCCGGTGCCGGCCACGGCAATAATTATCCAGATCACTGTCATCATCTGTCTTTCCCTTCCTGTTTATATGTAAAAAGTGTCGCGTTAAAAATGTTTTTCGTTAACCGTACCTGTCACACTGAGAAATTTTCCCGCCCGGCAGGTTGAAGTGCGACAGATAAAATAGTCATCCTTCAATCAGGGTTGCCTCGAAGTGCCCCTTCAAAGGTTAAAAAAATGCCTGTTTCAGGGCAAGCTCTCAGAATGACCTCAGCCGAGTTGACTTTATAAACCAATAAAAATTCCCCGCCTGTGTCGGGCAAACGGCATCTTTGAACCCATTCAAAAGGTGGTACCTCCTCAACCGTTTCAGGCTTCCCCTTGCGGGGCATGCACACCGCGATCGAAGGTTAGGTCCATTAAGAATAGGCGTTGGCTCAAAAAATATCCGCTGGCTTCGAGCACTGCAGGGAAAATGAATGAACTCCGTATAGGCCAAATATACTACCGTTGGACCGGATTTGCAAGCCCTTTTTGAAAAATATTTTCCGGCCCCAAACTTTTTATTCGCCGATCTGCTCCAGCCGGTGGCTGAGCTTCTCCATGGCCTTCTCGCGCTCCTGTCTTTCCCGGAACAGCTCGTCGGCGATGTTGATGGCGGTAAGAATGGCGATCTTGGAAACGGCCCCGGTCACCGATAGCTGGGACAGCTGGCGCATCTTCTCGTCCACGTAGGCGGCCACCCGCTTTACGTATTCGGCGTCCGCCTGCCCTTTGATCCGGTATTCGTTCCCGAAGATCTCAACTTTTATGCCCGGTTTGGATTCGGCCATAGCACTCTATGATTATGGTTTAAAATTTCCCTGCAGTTCGATATACTATTGCTGGAGCTTCTCCAGCTTGCCTATTATGTTTTCCAGCTTGCTCTTAAGCTCTTCCTGCGATCCCTTAAGCTGCCGGTTCTCATCCTGCAGGGACGCCAGGTCCCCGCCCTTATCCTCCATAGACTTGATCTTTTTATTCAGGGTCTCCAGCTGTCCCTTTAGCCGGGCGTTCTCGCCCTCCAGTTGATCCCTGTCCTTCTTTAACTGGGTGATGGTCCCCACCGCCTTGTCGATCCTTTCCTCCAGTGCGTCTAAGCTCATAGATGACCCTCCGAGTTTATATATATAAAATGGCAGGAGCCAGATCAGGACTGTTACCTGATATGGGCCTGCAGTTCCCCCTTCAACCCCTCCACCACCTTTTGATGGATGCCGGAGACCTCGGCGTCGGTCAGGGTCCGGTCGGCCGCCCGGTAGACCAGGGAGAAGGCCATGCTCTTGCGGCCCGGCTCGATCTGCTTTCCCTGGTACAGGTCGAATAATGACACCGACTCCAGTTCGCCGCCGGCCAGCTGTCCGATCAGTTCGATCACCCGCCGGCATTCCGTTTCCACCGGCAGCTCCAGGGCCAGGTCACGCTTTATTGACGGGTATTTCGGCAACTCCCGGTATCTGTTCTGTTTCGCTCCGGACAGCTCCATCAGAAGTGCCAGATCGATCTCCAGATAATATATCCGTTCCTTAAGCCCCATCTTGGCCGAGGTCGCCGGATCCAGCTCGCCGCAGCAGCCCAGTATCTTCTTATCGACCCTGACCACGGCCGAACGGCCGGGATGCAGGGCCGGGATCTTTTCTGCGGCAAATTCGGCCTCGGCCAGGCCCAGGGAATCCAGCAGGAACTGCAAAGCGCCCTTGATGTCGAAGAAATCGGCCGCCTCGGGTTTGGCGTCCCATGCTTGGCCGGATGCCTGGCCGCACAACAGGGCTCCCAGATGAAGGCCTTCGTCCGGAGACGGCTTTTGGGGCCGGAATATTTTACCCATCTCGAAAAGCCTGACGCCGGCGCGGCCGTTGTTCAGGTTCTGTCCGGCGGCCTCCAAAAGCCCCGGCAGCAAAATCGTCCTGAGGGCTGATTGGTCCGAGGAGATGGGATTGACCAGCTCCACCGCCGGTTGGGACGGGAAGGCCGGCGACAGGTCCAAAGTCTCCAGTTTGCCCGGGTCTGTCAGGGTCAGGCCGTAATGCTCGGAGAACCCTTGGCCGGTCATGGCTTTTGAGACCCCGGCCAGGAAGATGTCCTTGGGGCGCTTGACGGCCGGCACCGCCCAGGGTTCGATCCGCTCCCCGGGCAGGTTGTCGTAGCCGTAGATCCGGCCCACCTCTTCTATCAGGTCCACCTCCCGCTCGATATCGCTGCGGAAACTGGGCACTTGAACTTCTATGATGTCTCCAGCCTTTTGAGCTTTTATTTCCAGGGCATTGAGTATTTCGATCATCCGGTCGGCCGGGATATCCACTCCCAAAAGACTGCTGGCCTTCTCGGGACGCAACGACAGCTGGCGGTATTCGGGAAATTCCGCTTTGGCCACATCCAGCACCCCGGTCGCTACCTGGCCTCCGGCCAGTTCGGCTATCAGTTTGGCGGCCCTATCGGCCGCTTTTTTAAGGATCAGCGGATCGGCCCCCCGCTCGAAGCGGTATGAGGCCTCGGTCTGGAGGCCCAACAGCCGGCTGCCCCGGCGTATCAGGTTGGGATCGAAATAGGCGCTCTCCAAAAGGACGTTTTTGGTGTGGTCCGATATCTCCGATTCCAGCCCGCCCATGATGCCGGCCAGGGCCACCGGCCGCTTGGCATCGGCGATCACCAGGTTTTCAGCCGATAATTTGCGCTCCACTCCGTCCAGGGTGGTGAAATTCTCATTGGGCCTGGCCCGCCTTACTATGATGGTGTGGTCGGCCAGTTTATCATGATCAAACGCATGAAGCGGATGGCCCAATTCATACATCACCAGATTGGTCGCATCCGCCACGTTATTGATAGGGCGCAGCCCTATGCTCTCGATCTTGGCTTTAAGCCAGCCGGGGGATTCGGCTACTTTGACCCCGGTGATCACCCGGGCCAGATACCGGGGGCAGCCCGCCCCGTCCTCGATGGTCAATTTGGCCAGCTGGTCGACCGGCTGGCCTTTCTCGGCCACCGTGCAGTCGGGCGGGGTGATATTCCCGCCGGCCAGGGCCCTGATGTCCCGGGCAATGCCCAGCAGGGACAGGCAGTCCGGCCGGTTGGGGGTGATCTCCAGATCCAGCAGGTGGTCGCCGCCGGACAAAGGCTCGACCGCCTCCACCTCGATGCCGGAGAAGGTCAGCTTGTCGGACAGCTCCTTGACCGTCCAGTCGAAATCTATGAATTCCTTGAGCCAGTTATAGGTTATCTTCATTATTAGAACGCTGATTAACGCAGATTTTTCTGATCATTAAAATTCCATACCTATCCGTTTTGATCCGTGTGAATCCGTGTCCACTTTTTAATCATTGCCGCATTAAAATTGCTCCAGAAACCTCAGGTCCCCCTGGTAGAACAGCCGGATGTCGTTGATGCCGTACCGCAGCATGGCCACCCGCTCCAGCCCCAGCCCCCAGGCGAATCCCTGGTAAACCTCCGGATCGTAACCCACATTCTTGAAGACGTTGGGGTCCACCATCCCGGCCCCGGAGATCTCCAGCCAGCCGGACTGTTTGCAGACCCGGCATCCCTGGCCTCCGCAGAACAGGCAGGAGAAATCGTACTCCACGCTGGGCTCGGTGAAGGGGAAGAAATGGGGCCGGAACCTTATCTTGACCTTCTCCCCCAGCAACTGCCGGGCAAAATAATTGAGGATGCCCTTCAGGTCGGCCAGGCTGGCCTTCCTGTCCACGTACAGCCCCTCGCATTGGTGGAACACCGGCATATGCGAAGCATCGATGGCATCCCGCCGGTAGCACCGGCCTGGGGCGATGATCCTGACCGGCGGCGGCTGGGACCTCATGGTCCTTATCTGCACCGGGGAGGTATGGGTCCTCATCAGCAGGCTCTGGTCATCATTGAGGTAGAAGGTATCCTGCATGTCCCGCGAGGGGTGGTTCTGCGGCGTGTTCAGGGCGTCGAAATTATTCCGGGACGATTCCGCGTCCGGGCCCTCGGCCACCGAGAAGCCCATCCCGTGGAAGATGTCCGAGATCTCCTCCAGCAGCTGGGACAGGGGGTGCCGGTGCCCGGCAAAAGGCCGCCGCCCCGGCAGGGTGACGTCCACCGCCTCCTGGCTGTGCCGGAACTCAAGTTCGGTGGTGGACAGCCCGGCCTTCCTGGCATCCAGCAATTCACCGATCCGCACCTTGAGCTGGTTGGTGACGGCCCCGAATGAAGGCCTCTCCTCCGGCGGCAGGGAGGAAACCGACTTTAAAAGCTCGGTCAGCTCCCCCTTGCGCCCCAGATACAGGACCCTCAGGGCCTCCAGCTCGGCCAGGGACCGGCAGCCGGAGATCCTCTCCTCGGCTTCGGCTCCTATTGTTGCCAGTTTATCTTTCATGGGAGTAAATGATTCGGCTCATTACCCTCAGGCGGGGCCGATCTCCGGCGTTCCTTTTGCAACCGGGACTGCCTTGGCGGCAGATTCCTTCCTGGCCGCTTCCACGATCCTGGTAAAGGCCAATGGGTCGTGCACCGCCAGCTCGGCCAGCATCTTGCGATCGATGGCAATGTTGTTCTTCTTGAGCCCGTTGATGAAGGCATTGTAGGAAATGCCGTTCATCCGGCAGGCGGCGTTCACCCGGACGATCCACAGGCTGCGGAACTCACGTTTCTTGTTGTGGCGGTCGCGATAGGCGAACTGCCCGGCCCGCATCACCGCTTCCTTGGCGATGCGGTACAAATTCTTTCGGCCACCCCAAAAGCCTTTGGCTTTTTTGAAGATCTTTTTCTTTCTCTGCCGGGTGGCGACTGCGGTAGTAACTCTGGACATACTGCCTAAATATCCTTTCTATAAGATCAGGTCGTCAGACCATGATGGGTTTACAGGTTGGGTAACAGCCTCTTGATGCGTTTAAGATTGGCCGAGTCCACCAGGGTGTCCTGGCGCAGCACACGTTTTCTCTTGCGGCTCTTGACGGTCAGCTTGTGGCTCTTGCAGGCCCGGGAGCGCTTGATCTTCCCGGTGCCGGTGCCTTTCAGGCGCTTGGCGGCCGCCTTGTTGGTCTTGATCTTGGGCATAACACCTCCTGAGGTTTTATGATGTTTGTTTTATATTGTTTCCGTAAAACACCCTGCGGCCGGGACATGAACAGCCCCGGCAGTATCCGTTGGATGCTCCCGCGATGTTTCAGCCGTAGTTCTAAACTTGTTTGGGGGACACCACCAGATTGATGGTCCGGCCCTCCATCTTGGGCGCATGTTCCACATTGGCCAGCGGGGCGATGTCCTCTATGAAGCGGTCGATCAGCTTCTGGCCCAGGTCCACGTGGGCCATCTCCCGCCCCCGGAAGCGCATTGAGACCTTGACCTTGTCCCTTTTGGTCAGGAATTCCTTGGCTTGGTTCAGCTTCACCTGGTAATCGTGAGCGCCCATCTGCGGTCCCAGGCGGATCTCCTTGACCTTGGTCTGGTGCTGTTTCTTGCGCGATTCCTTAAGTTTCTTCTCCTCGGCGTAGATGAACTTTCCGTAGTCCATTATCTTGCACACCGGGGGTTTGGCATCGGGGGCTATCTCCACCAGGTCCAGCCCCTGCTCTTCGGCCATTCTTAAGGCTTCGCGGGATTCCAGTATCCCCAACTGGTTGCCCTCCGCTCCGATCACCCTGATCTCGGGGATTCTGATCCTTTCGTTGATTCGGTGTTCTTTCAGAATAAGGTTACCCTCCAAAGTGTTTAGGTTGCTGATATTACTCTCACAAAGATACTATGATTTTGTCACCCTGAGAGGATGATAATGCTTGCCAAGTCGAATGGGTGACTCATGCCATCCTACAATCAGTGCAACCTCGAAGTGTACTCAGGATGACAAATTTACGGCAACAAAAAAGGCCGGCGGCAAATAATACATGCCACCCGCCATAACAGTCAGAGACTCCGACTGACTGACCTCGGCTGGCCGCTAATAATCTTGGCCGCCGGGTGAGAAGCTGCTGCCGGAGACCGGCGCGGATGGCTTCTGCTTTTCATTTATGATTTTGGTGCTGAAAAATATGATATTTTTACAACTGGGATATTATAACAAAAAATGCCTTGAAATGCAAGAGGTTAAATAACTATTATCTTTGGCCATATTTTGTCATTTTAAAGTCTAATTGACACACAAATAAAAAGCTGTTATACTTGTCGATTGCCAATACTTTTAACAGGTTGTCATTCCGGGCTTGACCCGGAATCCAGCGTTTTATTGGATTCCCGATTCCTCGGAAATGACAAGATAGCCAAAATGAGTTTGTGAGGTAATCTGACTGGCTGTATTAGATTAAGTCTTTGTATTTATCAATGATTTTGATATTAGAAATTTGATAAGCTTATGCGCGACAAACTGATAATAAAAGGCGCCCGCGAGCACAACTTAAAGGACATCAGCCTGGAGATACCCCGCGACAAGCTGGTGGTGATCACCGGCCTGTCCGGCTCCGGCAAATCCTCCCTGGCCTTCGACACCATCTACGCCGAGGGCCAGCGCCGCTATGTGGAATCCCTCTCGGCCTATGCCCGCCAGTTCCTGGGGCTGATGGAGAAACCCGACGTGGACTTTATAGACGGCCTTTCACCGGCCATCGCCATCGAACAACGCGCGGCCAGCAAAAACCCCCGTTCCACCGTGGGCACGGTCACCGAGATCCACGATTATCTGAGATTATTGTTCGCCCGGATCGGCCAGCCCCACTGCCCCCACTGCGGCCGCCCCATCACCTCCCAGACCGTCCAGCAGATCACCGATGATATACTGACCCGACCCGAAGGGACCAGGGTCCAATTGCTGGCCCCTATGGTACGGGGGCGCAAGGGGGAATACAAGGATATCTTCGACAAGATGCGCCGCGAGGGATTCGTTCGGGTCCGGGTGGACGGCAAACTGCATGAGATCGAAGCGGTCCCGGCCCTGGATAAGAATAAAAAGCACCAGATCGAAGCGGTGGTGGACCGGCTGACAATAGGGCCCAAGTCACAGAAGCGGCTGGCCGATTCCCTGGAGATCGCCCTGAAACTGGCCGACGGCCTGGTCACGGTTATTTTTGACGATTCCCAAGAGCAGATATACAGCGAAAAACTGTCCTGCCCCGACTGCAAATTCTCCTTCGCCGAGATGACCCCCCGAATGTTCTCCTTCAACAGCCCCTTCGGAGCCTGCCCGGCCTGCTCCGGGCTGGGCACCAAGATGGAGATCGACCCCGAAGCCCTGGTGCCCAATCCCGACCTGACCATCAACGAGGGGGCGGTGATGGCTTGGGGCGATCCCATGGGGCATTGGATAGGCACTCAGCTGGAGGCCCTATCCAAGACCTATAAATTCTCCCTGGACCTGCCGTGGAAGGAACTGCCGCCAAAGGCCCGCCAGACGGTGCTGTACGGGACCGAGAAGGAGATCCAGGTGCGCTACGAGTCGGAGAACAACCAGAACATCTACCAGTTCTCCAAGAGATTCGAGGGGGCCATCCCCAACCTGATGCGCCGTTACAAGGAGACCGAATCCGACTACATCCGCTACGAGATCGAGAAATACATGTCCATCCTGCCCTGTCCCGCCTGCAACGGCGCCCGGCTGAAGCCGGAGACCCTGGCGGTAAAGGTGCTGGAACTTAACATCAACGATATCTCCCGGATGTCGGTAAAGCAGGCCAAAAAATTCTTCGGCAACGGGCTGGATCTGTCGGACAAGGACCGGACCATCAGCCGCCAGATACTGAAGGAGCTGAATGCCCGCCTGGGCTTTCTGGTGGACGTGGGCCTGGACTACCTGACCCTGGACCGTTCCTCGGAATCGCTGGCCGGGGGCGAGGCCCAGCGGATACATTTGGCCACCCAGATCGGGGCCTCGCTGACCGGGGTGCTCTACGTGCTGGACGAGCCCTCCATCGGACTGCACCAGCGGGACAACATCCGCCTTTTAAATACCCTGACCAAACTGCGGGACCTGGGCAACACCGTCCTGGTGGTGGAGCACGACAAGGAGACCATGCTGGCGGCCGATCACATCGTGGACCTGGGTCCCGGGGCCGGGACCGCCGGGGGCGAGATCGTCGCCCAGGGCACACCGGCCAGGATCATGCAGACCAAATCATCGCTGACCGGGCAGTACCTGGCCGGAAAGCGGCATATCCCCACCCCGGCCAGACGGCGCAAGGGAAATGGCTTGAGCCTGACCGTGCGCCATGCCTCGGAGAATAATTTAAAGGATATTGACGTGGAGTTCCCCCTGGCCAGGCTGATCTGCGTCACCGGGGTCTCCGGCTCCGGAAAAAGCACCCTGGTCAATGATATCCTCTACCGGGCCCTGGCCCAAAAATTCACCCGCTCCCGCACCCAGCCGGGGAGACACCGCAAGATCGAGGGCCTGCATAACCTGGACAAGGTCATCAACATCGACCAGTCGCCCATCGGACGCACCCCCCGCTCCAACCCGGCCACCTACACCGGGCTGTTCACCTACCTGCGGGAGCTGTTCGCCCTGACCCAGGAATCCAAACTGCGGGGCTACAAGGTGGGCCGCTTCTCCTTCAACGTCAAGGGCGGACGCTGCGAGGCCTGCGAGGGCGACGGGATCGTCAAGATCGAGATGCACTTCCTGCCGGATGTCTACGTGCCCTGTGAGGTCTGCAAGGGCAAGCGCTACAACCGGGAGACCTTGGAGGTGGCCTACAAGGGCAAGAATATCTCGGAGGTGCTGGAGATGACGGTGGACCAGGCCCTGGAGTTCTTCGAGGCCATCCCCAAGATCCACCGCAAGCTGAGGACCCTGGCCGATGTCGGATTGGGTTACATCCATCTGGGACAATCGGCCACCACCCTGTCGGGTGGCGAGGCCCAACGGGTCAAGCTGGCCGGGGAGCTCTCCAAGATAGCCACCGGCAAGACCCTGTACATCCTGGACGAGCCGACCACGGGATTGCATTTCGAAGACGTCAAGATGCTGCTGACCGTGCTGCAGAGGCTGGTGGACAAGGGCAACACCGTGATCGTCATCGAGCACAATCTGGACGTCATCAAATCGGCCGACTGGATCGTCGACCTGGGGCCGGAGGGCGGCGACCAGGGCGGCTCCATCGTGGTCCAGGGCACCCCGGAGAAGGTGGCCGCCCATGCCAGGTCCTATACCGGACAGTACCTGAAGAAAGAAATGTGATCTTTTTCCAAATGACCCGAACCAGCAAAATATTCAAGCATCGGACGATGCTGCCGGTATTTGTTTTTATCCTTCTGGCCGTCCCTTCCCTTGGCCGGGCCCAGGATACCGCCTATTATTTCTACCGTGGCCTGCCCTACGGCAGCCAGGCCAACTATGACCCCCTGAATGTGATCATCAACGGCGGATACGGCGTCCTGCAGATACCCAATTACACTGATCGGCAGGTTTTCGAATATCCTTACCGGTCGTGGTGGAAAAACCTTTGGGAACATATCGGGCACCCGGTCAATACCATCGACCGGTTCGGCTGGAAGCGTTTCCTTTCCACCGAGATCTTCCCCACCAGCCTGAACATCGAAAAACAGCAATTCTTCCCCAATTATTTTTTGCACACTCTGGGTGCCGGCATGCATTACCGGGCCACCATGGAGTGGTACCGGCATCGCCGCTTCCCGCACCCGGCCATAAGTTCGGCCTTGACCATGACCGCCTATCACCTGCTTTCGGAGATGGTGGAGAACCGCAGCAATACAGAGACCACGGTCGATGCCATCGCCGACCTGTATGTGTTCGATCCCCTGGGTATTGCCCTATTTTCAAATGAAAGCGTCTGCCGGTTTTTTTCCCAAAAACTGGAGCTGGCCGAATGGTCCAATCCGCCGGCCTATGATTTTCACAGCCGCAACCTGGAGAACATGGGACAGTTCTACGTGATGAAATACCCTCTGACCAGAGACAAACGCTGGAAGGCTTTTTCCCATTTCGGCCTCAATGCGGTGGCCGGCCTGTCCCGTAAGATCGACCGGGAAAGATCTCTCTCCCTGGGCCTGGGTTTCACGGTCAGGGAACTGACCCCGGCCCAGGAGGACCAGGCAGGAAGTGCGCTGACCGCCAGGCTGGCATTACGGGCCGGAGCATTTTATGACCTCAACAACTCGCTGATGTGCTCGGTGATACTTACCGGGATCCCGGAGAGCCGCTTCCGGATGAATGTCTACCCCGGCCTCCTTAAATATAAGGGGATCACTCCGGGCTTGTTCCTTTCGCAGGAAGCCAGCCGGGGCTGGGTGGCCGGGGTCAAATTGCAGTATCTGCCGCTGGGAGCCGCCTTCTGAGGCATTGAAGATAAAAGCCCCCCGGCAGAAATGCCGGGGGGCTTTGGTTTGCCACTCCATTATTTTTTATTTATGGCTGCCCTGGGCTGCTTCCAGAAATCCCGGCCATCCATCCACCAGATGACGGCTGAATTGTATTCCAGCCTGATCCAGCGGGCGGCGGGAGCCATCTCCTTGAGACAGGCCACCCAGTCGTTCCAACTGTCCTTCTGCATGCCCTCCACAGCCTGGTCCTGCATCTGCTGGGCCTGCTCGCCGGCTCCGGTCTGGGCATATCCCTCCTGCATCTCCTGGGCCAGGGCCATCATGGCGGCCATATCGCCGGATTTCTTCAATTCCTTCATTTTTTTCTTCTTGGCCTCCAGGTCCGCCTTCCGGGCGGAGTCGCCGGCCTTCTCCTTGGGGGGGGCGCCGGGGCCGGCGCCGAACACCTGGTCGTGGTATTTTTTGATGATCAACGAACCATCGGTTCCCGGAGCCCAGTATTGAATGAAGCGCAGCCACTGATATTGGTTGAAAAGCTGATCGTAGTCGGTCTGGGTATGCCCGTAGCGGCCGATCAGCCCTTTCAGCTGGGCCAAAGGCTGGGGTATCATATATTCATAGCCCATGGTCCGCTTTTTAAAGCCGATGGAATCGGTCATGACCACCATCAAACGGGTCAGCTCCGTCAGTTCGTTCTGGGGCTTGCTCTTGTAATGGGCCCGGTAGACCACCGAAAAACCCTTCCGGAAATTCGGCTCATCGGTAAAAGGCTCGATGATATCATAGGGACCCATGGTCTTTTTATAAAAGGCCATTATTTTTTCGGGGTTTTCGTTGGTCACCCGGTTCAAAGGGTTCTCGGATATGGCATCGCTATTGGGATAAATCAGTGAACTCATGGTGGTCTTTTCGTCGGGCGTATCCACCTCACCGCCGTCGGCCAGGCAGAGATTGTGCCCGGCGAGAAGCACTAGCATAATTACCGCAAGATTTTTGCCATTATTTTTCAGGTTCATACCACTCCTTGTATTGAAAATTTCATTTGATGGCATGAATATTAGCATTCAAATCCAAAGAAGTCAATAAGAAACCCCCGGCATTCCGGCCGGGGGCTTTATGATAATATCCTTTTTTATCCCTTGCTTCCCGCCGCTTCCTTGATCAGGAAATCAAGGCGATATCTTATTTTTACTAAGGGTCAATTCTCACGTAATGATTATAGATACTAAATATTATATTTTCTTTAAACTCATTAAATCAAATACTTCTCCACATAAATTTTTATCCTTAAGTTCTTTTTGGTAACTATACACCGAGGAATCATGGGTAATCCCAACTATTTTAGAGCAATACGTAAAAGCAAGAAATATTTGATCAGTTATGTCTGGGATAGGATGCTTTTTTTTGCTAAAAGATAAACGATCTAACAAAGATTTGCTACTTTTCATTTCATACCGAAAATAATTATCAATACTCCTTAATATGTCGGGTGGTGGTTTAAAATCATCATTTATCTCAAACCAGGGGTATCTTTTTAGTTTATCAAATTTTTTAAAAAAGCTATTTTGAATTTGATTTTGTATTAAATATGGCATACCCTCACGTTGCATATCAAGTTTTTTCAATATTGTTGGATTATTTGCAAAATCTTTAACTATACTCTGCGCAACTGTCTCTTCCTCAATTTCTTTTGCACAATACCTTAAAAAAACAATGCCCCCCCTTGAACAGAACCACGTAGTTAATTCTTGTGCCTTTTTTGTTTTATCACCATAGTTTATTTCAACGAAGTTGCCGTTTTTTGATTTTAGTGATGTATTAAGGCAATAAAAAATGACACAATTAGTGTCATATGTTATTTTCTTGCACCCAAGTAATCTATGCATTATAATAAATTATTCTTATTTAAAAAATCAGCAGTAATATCTTCAGAAGTTGGTAAAATATTATTACTTGCACAATAATCTTCAATTAAACTAAAATTATCTTTTAGCGTTTGCAGGTTTAGCTTTTTTAATAATTGGGCGGGGATGCGCCTATATATATTATTAGCACTACTTATATAATCTTTAATTGAATTATTCAAATATTCATTGTTATTTTTGTTTAATTTTAAGGCATATCTACAATAATCAAGTGTACCCAGTAAAAATATCTTATTGCTCGACACAGGGAAACATTCTATACAATCAATATTATCATCAACCATATCTAACAAAAATATATTTGTTACTTTAATAGGATATAAGAATACAGGGTTTGTCTGATACAACGGACTTACATCTTTATCAAAAAAAGGCGCAGTTAAGCTAAAAATTGTTGCTTGTGCTCTTATATCAAACTTATTTGTTCGGGTTAAATCAATTGTGCCCGAAATTGTATTAACATAAGCAGTTAACATGTTATCAACTTTTTAAAAACATTTTCTAAATGTAAAATCTCATTCGCCTGAATTTGTTTAAGACGAACATTGATTTCTTCTATTTTTAATTTAATATCTTCGTGAAAATGTTGTTGTACCAGCAATCCACTCCCATTAAGTTGAAGAGGACTAAATCTCAAATCGTGATGTTGTTCTGGGGTTCCATAAAATATACGCGTAGAATTACCAATGACCTTTTCTGTCAACAACTCCTCCAATTTAGGCTTATCTTTTAGAAAATTATCTGCGATCCACTCTGCAGCATTTTGATTTTGCATATTGCATTGTGCAAATAAATTTAACCCTACTGCTTTTATTGAAAACGTGGAACAACTATCACTTAACGCTTGTATTACATCGGTGGCAAAAGAAACTATATTCCTATCACTAAAAGGCAAGTTTTGAGAATTTGTAATTTCAATTCTATTTGTTTGTATATTTATTTCTGTATTGTTTTTTGAATCCACCAATATAACGCCGGGGGGTATCTTAGCTGCAATATCAAATTGCCTGGCTTTTTGTAAATTATCGATGGAAATATCTTGTATATTTAATGGGTCACAAATAAAAACCACCACGAGCTCTTTTGATGTATATTCCTTTGAACTCATGGTAGCCTCTTAATTTTATAACAAACTGCCATGACGGAATTATAGTGTAATTCAGTTTTCATGTCAAGGATTATTTTACTAATTATTATAGGGGCAACCATTGTAAATTATACCTGCAACAATTGATGACTATTCCCTGCTTCCCGCCGCTTCCTTGATCAGGTTGCTGGCGATGACCCCCCGCTGGATCTGGTTGGTGCCCTCGTAGATCTGGGTGATCTTGGCGTCGCGCATCATCTTCTCCACCGGGTATTCCTTCATGTAGCCGTAGCCACCCAGCACCTGGACCGCATTGGTGGTCACCTCCATGGCCACGTCGGAGGCGAAACACTTGCACATGGCGCTCTCCTTGGCGAACTTCTTCTCCCCGGAATCGATGGTCCGGGCGGTGGCGTAGACCAGGGCCCGGGCGGCCTCCAGCTTCATGGCCATGTCGGCCAGCATGAACTGCACCCCCTGGAAGGCCGAGATCGGCTTGCCGAACTGCACCCGCTCCCGGGAATACTTCACCGCCTCGTCCAGGGCCCCCTGGGCAATCCCCAGGGCCTGGGCGGCCACCCCGGGCCGGGTCCGGTCCAAAGTCCCCATGGCCACCAGAAATCCCATGCCCTCCTTGCCCAGGATCTGGTCCTTGTGCACCCGGCAGTTGTCGAACACCAGCTCGCTGGTGATCGAGGCCCGGATGCCCATCTTGTTCTCCTTCTTGCCGAAGGAGAAGCCGGGGGTGCCCTTCTCCAGGATGAAGGCGGTGGCCCCGCGGCTGCCCTTGGTGCGGTCGGTCATGGCCACCACCGAATATATCTCGGCCTCGCCGCCGTTGGTGATCCACTGCTTGGTGCCGTTCAGCACGAAGTGGTCGCCGTCCTTGGTCGCGGTGGTCTGGATGCCTCCGGCATCCGATCCGGCGTTGGCCTCGGTCAGCCCGAAGGCCGCCAGCTTCTTGCCCTTGGCAATGTCCGGCAGGTATTTCTTCTTCTGCTCCTCGGTACCGAACAGGATGATGGGGAAGGTGCCCAGTCCGGTGGCGGCAAAGGCCAGGGAGATGCCGCCACAGTAGCGCGACAGCTCCTCGGTGGCCACCACCATCTCCATCACTCCACCGCCCAGGCCACCGTAGGCCTCGGGAATGTAGACCCCGCAGATATCGGCGTCGGCCAGCACTTTGACTATATCCCAGGGGAACTCTCCGCTGACGTCATGGTGTTCCCGCACCGGCTTTATCTTCTCCACCCCGATCTTGTGGCAGAGGTCTTTTATCATCTGTTGTTCATCAGTGAAGAAATAATTCATGGCAACTCCTAATATTTTGTCGTTATTTACAGATCTGGTTGCACGTTCATAACGGCCAGACTGGTTATCGCCCGCCGTTCTCGGTCTTAAGTTTCTCGATGGTCTGCTGGGCCGCCGACTGCTCGGCCTCTTTCTTGCTGGCTCCCCAGGCTATTCCATAGCGCTTGCGGCCGATCTTGAGCTCCACCTCGAACATCCGGTTGTGCTTGGGGCCGGATTCGGCCTTAAGGTTGTAGCGCACCGCCTGGGTTATGTTATGCGACTGCAGATATTCCTGGAGCAGCCCCTTGTAATTGCGGTAGGAATCGCTGGATATCAGGTGTTCTATCCGCCAGAAATACCCTTTCTCCAGGAATTTACGCACCGCCCCCAATCCGGAGTCCAGGTAATAGGCGGCGATCAGCGATTCAAATGCATCGCAAAGGATGGAGTCCTTGGACCGCCCGCCGGAGGCCAGCTCCTCGCGGGAGAGCTCCAGCATCTCGCCCACCCCCAGTTCCCGGGCCACCTGGGAGAGGATCCGCTTGCTGACCACCAGCGATTTTATCTCGGTCAGCTTGCCCTCGTCGTCCCGGGGCCGGGTGTGGTAGAGATATTCGCAGACCAGCAGCCCCAGCACCGCATCCCCCAGCAGCTCCATCCGCTCGTTGGATTCCAGATGGGTGGAGGACGCCGACCGGTGCCGCAGCGACTGGAGGAAGAGCTCCTGGTCCCTGATCTTCCAACCCAGCCGGGCCTCTATCCTATTAAGCGCCTCCTTGCGGTGGCCGGGAAGCAGCTTTCTCTTGAGATGGGGGAATATCTTTTTAAACAAATCTTACTGCTCGAATTTTGTTACCGCCAGGCATACATTGTGCCCGCCGAAACCGAAAGAGTTGGACAGGGCCGCCTTGATCTCGGCCGGCCGGGACTTATTGGGCACATAATCCAGGTCGCATTCCGGATCCGGGGTGGTATAATTGATGGTGGGATGAATGGTTTGGTGCATTAGGCACAATGCCGTGGCGATCAGCTCCGCGCCGCCGGCCGCTCCCAGCAGGTGGCCGGTCATCGATTTGGTGGATGAGACCGCCAGCTTTTTGGCATGCTCTCCGAACACCGTCTTGATGGCCGCGGTTTCATATTTATCATTCATGTCAGTAGAAGTGCCATGCGCGTTGATATAGCCGACCTCTTCCGGTTTCAAATCCGCTGTCTTCAGAGCCATTTTCATGGCTCTAACTGCACCTTCGCCGCCTGGAGCCGGAGCGGTGATATGATGGGCGTCGCCGGTGGCACCATAGCCGCAAACCTCGGCATAGATCTTGGCGCCGCGGGCCTGGGCATGTTCTAACTCTTCCAGGATGACTATTCCGGCGCCCTCGCCCATGATGAATCCGTCGCGGTCCTTGTCAAAGGGACGGGAGGCATGTTCCGGGTCATCATTGCGGAGGGACAGGGCCCTTAAGGCGCAGAATCCGGCCAATGCCAGCGGGGTTATCGGGGCCTCGGCCCCCCCGCAGATCATGGCGTCGCTGTCGCCGGTCTGAATGCTTTTCAGTGCCTCGCCGATGGCATGGCCGCCCGAAGCGCAGGCCGAGACCGTGGCATAGTTGGGCCCCTTGGCTCCATGGGCGATGGACACATAACCGGCCGCGATGTCGGAGATCATCATCGGCACGAAGAACGGGGAGACCTTGTCCGGGCCTGATTCCAGCAGTTTCTGGTGCTGGGCCTCCCAGGTCTCGGTGCCGCCGATGCCGGAGGCGATGATCACCCCCACCCGCTCGGCGAACTCGCCCTCGATCTTCAGGCCGGAGTCCTCCACCGCCATCTTGGCGGCCGCCATGGCGTAATGGGTGTAGCGGTCCATCCGGCGGAGCTCCTTGCGGTCCATGTATGCCGCCGGATCGAAATTCTTGACCTCCCCGGCTATCTGGGCGGTATGCCGGGAGGCGTCGAAACGGGTTATTTTGCTTACCCCGCTTTTGCCCTCCTTCAGCCCGGCCCAGAATTCATCGACTGTGTTTCCTATGGGAGAAACCACCCCCATTCCGGTTATTACTACCCTTCTTTTCATATACCTTAAATCTTTCTCAAGATGATTGTTTCTCGGGAACGGAGGCGCCTTTTTTCAGACGCCCCCGTTTTTATTCAGTATGACGGCTTTGCTCTATTTCTCGGCCATCTTCTTTTCGATATACCCGACCGCGCCGCCTACTGTGGTCAGCTTCTCGGCCTCGTCATCCGGGATCTCCATCCCGAACTTCTCCTCCAGGGCCATCACCAGCTCCACTGTGTCCAGTGAATCGGCACCCAGATCCTCGATGAAAGAAGCCTCCATGGTCACCTGCGAAGCCTCAACTCCCAAACGATCGATAACGATCTTTTTGACATCGTCGATTACTGCCATTGTTGTTTCACCTCCTTTTGATTATTAATGTAATAATTGGTTATTGGGTTTTTCTTGAATAATTCTGATTGTCATACTGAGAACGACATCCCGCCAGACAGGTTGAAGTATGACCGCACATCGTCACCCTACGGCCAGCCACGTTCGAAAGTATTCTCAGAGCCTGCACTGAGACAACCACATACTTAATCTTTCGAAGTGGTGACAGATTCCCCTGGGTCTCACATCACCAAACCACCGTCCACGTGCAGCACCTGGCCTGTTATATAAGAGGCCTGCTCCGAGACCAAAAACATCACCGCGTTAGCCACGTCGTCCACGCTGCCCATCCGGCCCAGAGGAATGCCCTTCTTGTAGTTCTCCTTGACCTCCTCTGTCAGTTTGGCGGTCATGGCGGTTTCGATAAAGCCCGGGGCGATGGCGTTGCAGGTGATGTTGCGCGAGGCGAACTCCTTGGCGGTGGATTTGGTGAAGGCGATCAGTCCGCCCTTGCTGGCCGCGTAGTTGGACTGCCCGGCATTGCCCATCACGCCGATGACCGACGACATGTTGACTATCCGGCCCTGGCGCTGTTTCATCATGATCCGGGAGACGGCCTTGGTCAGCAGAAAGGCACCTTTGAGGTTGACATCCAGCACCAGGTCCCAGTCCTTTTCCTCCATCCGCATCATCAGGTTATCCCTGGTAACGCCCGCATTATTGACCAAAATGTCAATAGTGTCAAATGTCTCTTGCGTTTTCTTAACAAGTTCACTGACCTCATTGGCATCGGCCACATTGCACTTGACAGCTAGTGCCTTTCTGCCTAAAGCCTCAATTTCTTTGGCGGTCTTCTCGGCCTCTTCGATGTTGACATCGCTGACCACAATGTTGGCCCCGGCCTTGGCCAGCGCCAGGGCGATGGATTTCCCTATCCCCTGGGCCGATCCGGTTACGATGGCGTTTTTATCTTTTAACTGCATGTTATACATTTGGTATGTTATTAAGTTTATTTGTAATTTTTATCTCTAATATATTTTGATAAAGAAAATGCCAGATCTATATATTCACGAACTTCATTAATTGGAAATTTAATATCGGGGGAATGAACCGCCATGTTTCTTAAATTACGGAGTTTACCAAATATCGCAGCTTTCTTATCATCTAAAATTTCTGACCTTACGAGAAATCCCGACAATTGTAAAGGCGATATATATGTATGTTCATAAAATACTTTATTCACACCTACCAATGACTCTGCTGCTGCACTCTCTACCTCCAGCCATGCTTCTAGTATTGCACTTCGCGGGGATAAATCAATAAGAGCAAGTACCTGATTCTTTTTTTCGTCTTCCCCTTGAGAAGGTATAGGTAATTTTGCATTTGCTGTTTCATTAACCAATTCTTTCATTGATTGTTGAAACTCCAACTCAAAATCCTTATATTTTAATTTTTGAAGATACTGTAATAGATTAGCAATTTTCTCTTTAAAAGTGAAAAATAACAATACAATGGTCACCGGCCAAATGATAGCCTTGATTATTTCAACTATAAAAGTTAAAACGTCCATACCTATCTACTTCTTCAACGCTTCCATCGTCTCCGCCAAAGTCTTGCTATCCTCCACGTTTAGCACGTTGACCTCAGGAGCAATACGTTTGATAAGCCCCTTCAACACCCGGCCGGGGCCGCACTCGATCATGGTGGTCACGCCCAGCTCGGCCATCTTTTTAACTGATTCCTCCCAGCGCACCGGCTTCTTCACCTGCTCGATCAAAAGCTCTTTGATGGTGGCCGGGCTGTGCACCGGCTCGGCCGAGACGTTGGCGATCACCGGGCAGGCCGGCTCTTTTATCGTGATCTGATTGAGCGCCCGTCTCATGCCGTACTGGGCGATGTCCATCAACTCCGAATGAAAGGCCCCGGAGACCTCCAATTGTACCGCCCGCTTGGCCCCCTTGGCCTTGGCCAGCTCCATGGCCTTCTCTATGGCCCTGACCTCGCCGGAGATCACCGTCTGCTCGGCCGAGTTGAAATTGGCGGCCTCCACGATGCCGGCCTCCCGGGCCTGGTGGCAGATATTTTCCACCTCCCTGGGCTCCAGCCCGATGATGGCCGCCATGGTGCCGGGCTGGATGTCGCCAGAGATGGCCATCAGCGAACCGCGGATGCGTACTAATCTGACTGCGTCCTCAAAGGCTACGGCCCCGGCGGCCACCAGGGCGGAATACTCGCCCAGGCTGTGCCCGGCGGTATAATCGAATTTGATGCCCTCCTTCTCCATCAGCCGGAAGGCGGCAATGGAGTGGATCAGGATGGCCGGCTGTGCGTTGTGGGTCATCCGCAATTCGGCCGGGGTGCTCTCGAAGCAGATCTTGGTGATGTCGAACTTTAAGGCCTCGTTGGCCTTCTCGTAGGTCTCCTTGGCCATGGGATGGTTGTCGTAAAGGTCCTTGCCCATGCCCACGTACTGGGCGCCCTGTCCGGGGAATATAAAAGCTAATTTGGACATATTTCCTCTCAAGTTAATGGGACGCAGATTTTCGCAGATTTTTCTTAAGGATAACGCACCGGGACCATTACCCACACTTCAACCGGCCTTTTATCAACAGCTATAGCCGGAGTAAATAGATAGCCATAAAAACAATTCAATGCCGCACTATCCAAGCTGATAGAACCTGACGATTTTGCAATTACCACCTCATCAACCAAACCATTAAAAGTTACTTTACCTTGTAAATACACACAGCCTGTATCTGGGCCGGAATAATCCAATGGCGCTATACGTATAAGTTCCGGAGATATCTCGATTGCTCTAGCTGTATCCGTTGTGCCTATGGCCAAACTGCATGACATAAAAGTGTTCATTAGTTTTGCAGCAGTATCAAGAGAAGCTATAAAATTGCCGTTTGAAACAGGGATTGCTGTACAAAACTTATCTTTCCAATCAAAACCCGTTCTTTCTCTTAACCAAATAACCAAGGTCGAAGTATCGGATACCACACAAGTCGTCAAAACAGCTACATAATCAACCTTATGATTTATAGACCACTCTAAAAATTGTTTATTAGTAGCACAAGGTATGTCATCTATTTTATTTACTAAGCAAGGCAATAATAGTTTCCGGAAATTATAAAATATCTCATCACTTGCCGTGCTGTCTTTTGCCGCAACGTATACGCCTACTTTATATAAATTTGTACTACCATAAATTACAGGATTATCCTTGCTGCAACCGATTGTAAAAATAAACACAGAAGAAAGAAGAAGGCAAAAATTAATAAAATTGCGCATCGTTTATCTCCTACATCAGCATATTTGGATTGCTTCGTCAGTCCCGCACCGATGTCTCCTCGCAATGACCGGCCTTCTGGATTCCAAACTCACTCATTCGACTTGTCGAGCAGGTCGGTCTTCTCAGAGTGACACTTAACTGTCTACCGGATACCGAATACTGTCTACTGTATACCCTATTGAAGCTCCATGCGTAGATTACCACCGTATCAGCACCGCTCCCCAGGTGAATCCGGCCCCGAAGGCCACCAGCATCACCAGGTCGCCCTTTTTGATCCGGCCCTCCCGCACCGCCTCGTCCAATGCGATGGGAATGGAGGCCGCCGAAGTGTTGCCGTATTTCTGAATGTTGACATAGACCGTATCCGCTCCGGCCCCCAGCCGCTCGGCGATGGCCTCGATGATGCGGATATTGGCCTGGTGCGGTATCAGCAGATTCAGCTGATCCTTGGTGATCCCGGCGCTCTCCATGGCTTTCATCGAAGCTTCCAGCATGTTGCGGACGGCATGGGGAAACACCTTGTTGCCGGCCATCTTTACCACGTGCATTTTCTCATCCACCGTTTGGTGGCTGGCCGGATTCAGCGAGCCGCCGCCGGGCATGTAGAGCAAATCTCCCAGGTTGCCGTCGGCCCCCAGGTAGGTTCCCAGGATCCCCCGGTCCTCATCCACCGCACCCAGCACCGCCGCTCCGGCCCCGTCCCCGAACAGTACGCAGGTGCCGCGGTCGGTCCAATCGGTGATCTTGGTCAGTTCCTCGGCCCCGATCACCAGTATCTTTCTTCTGGGGTCGGCCGTTATCAGGGAGCGGGCCAGCTCCAGCCCGTAGATGAACCCGGTGCAGCCGGCCGACAGATCGAAGGCCGCGGCATTCTTGGCGCCCAGGGCGGCCTGGACGATGCAGGCGGTGGAGGGAAACATCATGTCGGGGGTGATGGTCCCGATGATGATAAAATCCAGCTCCTCGGGTTTTATTCCGGCCGCTTCCAGCGCCCGCCGGGCCGCCTCGATGCATAATTTTGAGGTGGGCGTTTTCTCATCCGAGATATGCCGTTCCTTGATGCCGCTGCGCTGGGTTATCCATTCATCGGTGGTTTCGACGATCTTCTCCAGATCGGCGTTGGTCAATATCTTCTCGGGGACGAAATGCCCGGTCCCCAGAATGGCCGCATATTTCATTTTTTAACTTCCTTTGCATAATTGGAAAGTTGGTGCTTGATATGGTCGTTCACCCGGTGGGAGACGCAGCGGTGGGCCACCAGAACGGCGTTCTTGATGGCCTTGGCGGTGGAACGGCCGTGGCAGATGATGCACACCCCGTTGACCCCCAGCAGCGGGGCCCCTCCGTATTCCTCATAATCCAGGTCCTTGGCAAATTTCCTCAGGGCGGGCTTCAACAGCAGGGCCCCGATCTTGCCGAAGATATTGGTATAGACGTACCGTTTGATGGAACCGTAGAACATCCGGACCACGCTCTCGGCAAATTTAAGGATGACGTTGCCCACGAACCCGTCGCAGACCACCACGTCGGCGGTGCCCTTTAGGATGTCCTTGCCCTCGATGTTGCCGATGAAATTCAAACCGCTCTCTGCCAACAGCTGGTGGGATTTGACCGTCAGCTCGTCACCCTTGGTGGACTCCTCGCCCACCGAAAGCAGCCCCACCTTGGGGTCGGGCTTCTCGAAGACGTAATGAGCGAACGAAGAACCCATCATGCCGAACTGCAGCAGATAGTGGGGTTTGCAGTCGGGGTTGGCTCCGGCATCCACCACGATGCAGCCGCCCAGCTCGGTGGGCATGAAGGTGGCGATGGCCGGGCGGGAGACCCCCTCGATCCGCCCCAGTTCAAAAAGCGAGGCACCCATCACCGCTCCGGTGTTCCCGGCCGAGATGAAACCCTCGGCCTCCCCCTTCTTCTGCAGGCGCAGGCCGACCGAGATGGAGGAATCGCGCTTGCTGCGGAGGGCCTCGGTGGGGGTTTCGTGCATACCTATGCTCTGGGAGGCATGCACCAGCTTCACCCCGTATTTCTCCAGATCCTCCTCCTGGTACTCCTGTTCTCCGATGCCAGCGGCCAGCTCGGTCTTGATGGCCACCGTATCGCCTACCAGTATCACCTGAAATTTGCCCCGGCCTATCTTGGCGGCCTCGATGGCCCCCAGGATGTTGGGCACCACCCCGTTGTCGCCGCCCATGGCATCCACCACGATCCTTACCGGACCGGCAGAACCTCCCTCCGGCAGGTTCTCCAGCCCCAGCTTGCCGCCGGTGGTTATCTCCTTGGCCTTTTTGCCGCGGTTCCGTTTGTCAGGGGAATACCCGGGATCCGCCGGCCTGGCCCCGGTATTTTTAGCCTTGGGTACCATTTTATTTTAATAAAAAATTAAACTTCTTTGATGCTGACGATCTCCCGGCCGCCGTAGTATCCGCAGTAGGGGCAGGCCCGGTGCGGCATCCGCGACTGGTGGCAGTGGGAGCACTTCACCAGGTTGGGGGCGGTCAGCTTCCAGTTGGCCCGGCGTTTCCCGGTGCGCGAATTGGAATGTTTTCTCTTGGGGACTGGCATGTTGGTTTCCTCCTAATGTCTTTATGTGATGGTTATTTTTACGGTATGGGATTTCTGCAAAAGTATTTTTAACCGCGGAAACACTGAATTTTCGGAATGATACTAATGGATAAGATGGGGTTTAAGGTTTTTGAATATTTTCGATAGTTCCGTGTTTCAGTGGTATGTTTCGCAAAGGATTTGGTGCCTGTAATTTAGATTTTTGCGCTGTTTAAGATGGTCAGCACCACCTCATCATAGCTGATCCCGGCCACTTTGGCCTCGGCCGGAAGGTCGGACAGGTCGGTCATCCCCGGCAGGGTGTTAACCTCCAAAATGTACGGGGTCCCAGCCCGGTCCACTATGGCATCCACCCGGGACCAGCCGTGACAGCCCAACGTATGATGGGCGGCCAAAGCCGTCTCCTGGGCCCGGCGGTACAGGCTGCCCGGCAGGCGGGCCGGTATGATGAACTCGGTCATCCCCTTGGTGTATTTGGCCTGGAAATCGTAGAATTCGTTTTTGGGAACCAGCTCCAGGATCGGCAGGGCTTTGGCTTTTTGGCCGTTGCCCAGAATGCCGGTGGTGATATTCATGCCGGATATGAACCGCTCGGCTATCAGCCCGCCGTACTTGCGGTGCAGCTTCTTGAAACCCGACACGGCCTCCCGGTGGTTCTTGACGATGGAAACCCCGATAGAAGAGCCCTCCTCCAGCGGCTTTATTATCAGCGGCAGTCCCAGTTCCTCCTGGGCCTGTTGGGCGGACCGGGCCGGGTCATCGCCCCGGTCGATCCATAAAAATTCCGGGGTGGGGATCCCCTGCTCCTTGAATATTTTTTTGCTGTAGCCCTTGTGCATGGCCAGGGCCGAAGCCAGCACCCCCGACCCGGTGTAGGGAATGTCCATCATCTCCAGAAGCCCCTGAATGGTGCCATCCTCGCCGTACCGGCCGTGCAGGATGATGAAGGCCAGCTCTATCTTTTGGGCCGCCAGCTTTTTGGCCACATCGGTTCCCACATCGATGCCCACCGCTTTGAATCCCTGCCGTTTCAGGGCGGCCAGAACATTCCTGCCGGAGCGCAGGGACACCTCCCTCTCCCCGGAACGGCCGCCCATCAGGACCCCGATCTTTTTATCGGCGATTCTTTTCTTGATGCTGCCAGCAGGCATGGCTACCTTTCCAAAAGCGCTTTCATGTCGCGAACCGCCCTATCCAGCCCCACCAGCACCGCTTGGGCGATGATGGCATGCCCGATGTTCAGTTCGGTTATCTGAGGGATTCCAACCACGGGAAGCAGATTAAAATAATTAAGCCCGTGCCCGGCGTGCACTTTCAGACCCAGTTTTTGGGCCAGCTTGGCGGCCTGGGCCACCCGGGCGGTCTCCTTTTGTATCCGATCCCCCCGGGCCTGGGAAAAAGCGTTGGTGTTGATCTCTATTGAATCGGCCCCCAGTTTTCGGGCCAGTTTGACCTGTTTGTCATCCGGCTCGATGAAGCAGGTCACCGATACCCCGGCCGCCTTCAGCTGTCTGGCGGCCCTAGCCACCCGGTCACCGGCCTTTTGCAGGTCCAGCCCGCCCTCGGTGGTTATCTCGTCGGGATTCTCCGGCACCAGGCACACCGCATCGGGCTTGATATTGACCATCATGCCGACCATTTCGTCATCGGCCGCCAATTCCACGTTGAGATGGGTGTTGACCGTCTGGCGAAGCAGCTGGACGTCCCGGTCCTGGATATGGCGGCGGTCGGAGCGCAGATGCACCGTTATGCCGTCGGCCCCGGCCAGGGTGGCCACGGCCGCGGCCCAGACCGGGTCCGGCTGAAGGGACCTTCTGGCCTGCCTCAGGGTGGCCACATGATCGATATTTACGCCCAGTCTTATTCTTTCCATACCCAACAATAAACCACGGTAGGAGCCTTTGCAGATTTTTACTGCATCCGCTAGACCGTGGTCCTAAATTTTATTATATAGAATTATTTCTTTATGATCGCGATCGGGATCACCACGCAGTATCCCAGCACCAGCAGCACCGGGGCCGCGTTCATGGTAAGCCATCCGTTGACCCCGCCCTTAAAGGGATGAACGAACGGGAAACCGCCGCCAAATGTGGGACTGGAAAGGAACAGGAAGCCCAACAGGATCAGCCCGGCAGCGGCGGCGAACAAAACATAATTTACCCTGGTAAAGCCGATGGGGGTCTCCGGGGCGGATCCCTTGCTGATCGCCTCCTGTTTGGCGGCCGGCCTTCTATAAATTTTCTTTGCCATAATGTCCTTTAATTAGATTGGTAAGTATACAAATTTTAAGGCCTTTTGTCAAGAGATAAGGCTTCGGTTTATAGAAGCCGAACCAGGAAGCAAGAAGGCTGTTTACTTGTTGAGGTATCTTTCCGGTGAGTTTAAAATAATATGTAACTTTTAGCCCGGCAATCCGTAATTTAAGGTGAATATCAATAAAAAGGAGACCATCATGAAGGACCTGTCAACGGGCTTGAAAAACATCCTGGGCGTCGGTTTAAAGCCCGGTTCGTATCTTAATATTCTGTACCTTTTGCTGGCCTTTCCCCTGGGGATCTTCTATTTTGCATATCTGATCACCGGATTCTCCATCGGCCTGGGCCTGCTTTACATATTTATCGGCCTGCCTTTCCTGCTGCTGACCATGTTCTCCTGGAGGATCTTCGCCCGGTTTGAGGGGTTTCAGGCCAGATGGCTTTTAAAAGAGGCCGTCCAGGCCGACCGGCCGCTTAGGTGGACCGAAGCCAACGGCTTCTGGAATTGGATCACCTCCCGGCTCTCCAGCAAATATACCTGGAAGGGGTTGGTTTATCTGTTATTGAAGGCGCCGTTAGGCATTGTCTCCTTTATCGTTACCGCCACCCTGGCCAGCGTTTCCGGAGTTCTGATAATCGCTCCATTCATATACAGATTCGTGGATTATGAACTGCCCTGGGGAGCCATCAGCACCATGTCTCAGGCCCTCAGTTTGACAGCCATCGGACTGGGGTTGGGCTTGTTTTCGCTGCATATCTTTAACGGCCTGGCCGCCGTATTCAGATGGCTTTCCAAAAGTCTGTTAAATTCCGGACAAAGACTGGCTGTTGCGGAGTAATGTTCCGCCATATTATCAAAGCCCCGATGATGAACTCGTCGGGGCTTTTCTGTTGTCCGGTTTACAATGTATTAAAAATGAACCGTAAAGCCGCAGCCGAACTGCAGGCCCGAAACTTTCAGATCGATCTCCTGTTGGGATTCGGGAAGGGAGAAATCCTCAAAACTATCTTTGGAGTACATCCAATAGACCCTCAGGGCCTCCCGGTCCGGCTTCAGCCAGAACAAAAAGCCGCCGCCGACCTGAAGGGTCCGGTATACTACCTTATCGTCGATTGTTCTGGTAATAGTGCTGTCGATGGTATAGGCGCTGTCCACCGACGGCCGGGACATATACTGGATCTCATATTCTCCGTCGGCCTTGGCCGAGAAGCTGATGGTCCCATACCTGATCTCGCCGTAGGGTTCCAACCGTCCCCAGGGTACCGCCACCGCCAGATTGATCAGCGGGGTGTGGGAGGTGAAATTTATTTCCAGGTCCTCGGACTGCATCGTGGTCGAATACCAGTCGGACGAGAAGTTCTTTCTTATCGCATTCGGATAGATCCGGAACTGGTACATCAGTCCCAGGGTGACATTGCGGTTGAGGGCAAAGCCCACTCCCGCCCCGCCTCCCAATCCGCTGCCCACGAAATCATCTTCAGTGACAGACATGGTCTGGGTAGTGGCGCTATAAGAGTCGAATGTGGCAACATCCTCGGTACTGGAGACGAGGTTCTTCACAAAATCGAACGAACAAAAGTTAATCTTCCATCGCCGGAGTGGCATTCTGGCTTCTATCTTGGTCTCCCGGCCGGGAGTGGGGGTCAATTTTGCATTATATGTTTTATACCCCCACTTGGTGGCTTTTATTTTATACAGCGAATCCGTCAGGTCATCTATGGTTATGCCTTGTTCAGTAACGATCCCCTGGTATTTCTTGTTCAGGAATAGCTTGGCCCCGGCCGGATCGGTCTTGATCTTAAGTTTGCCGGCCAGGCTCATCAGCGGGGCGTTGATGGTATCCACTTTCCCGATGCTTACCAGCCGGCTGGTGGAGAACAGGCTGTAGCCCTCCTTTATCAGTGAGATCTGGTGCAATCCCTCGGACAGCGGGTATATCAGGTTTGGGGTCAGCCTGGTTTGTTCCTGTCCGTCCACCAGTATCTTGGCCCCATCGGGCTCGGTGACCACAAAAAGCCCGCCCGGTTTGGATGATTGGCCGGCCCCCGGTTTCCAGGAGGAGAATATCTCGGCCGCTTCCTTCATGGCGGTCAGCAGGTCGGCGATCTTTCCGTAATTGCGGGAAAACGACAGGTCTATGCCCCCGGTCTGGATGTCTATCATTCGCAATTCGACCACATAGATAGTGCCCAGTTTGCCGATGGTGCCGCCGATCATCTTCTGGGCCCCCAGCAGTTGTCCGACCTCCACCAGGCAGGAGGCTTCGCTGCAGGCCCCGGTCATCTGGAAGCCCTGTTCTTTTAGTATTTCATCTCTTTTAGATCTTTCCACCACGTCGTAAACCCGGTATTCCACCAGGCTGTTCAGCAGCTTGTCGGTCAGCAGGGACAGCTCCTTCTGCGAAAGTCCCGAAGAGGTATTGAGGTCCATCACCGAAATGGTGGTCTTTTGTGTCCCGCCCATGGCCAAGCCGGTCAATAAAAGACATAGTCCAACGACCAGCAACGCCTTTTTCATTTTACTCCTTTATAGTTAGAGTTCCGCTTTGATCTCGAATCTGCTGGCTTCCGGTTTGGCAACGGAGGTTTCGGCATCCCGGGCCCCGGCCGTCTGCATCAGATCGTTCCAGATCAGTTTTATGACCTTTATATCCCCCTCGTCCCCTGATATTGTTAGACTCTTCAGCGGCGTTTTGACGCTGACCTTGGCCTCGCTCTTGGCCTTGCGGACCACGCTTAAGACCTCCATGGCCGCGCCGAAGGGATCTCCCTCCGCTGACGGAGCAATGTCCTTGAACTCGGTTTCGGACGGCCAGGCCGAAGCGTGGATCGAACTCTGTTTTCCGGATTCCGTCGCGAACATCCAGCTCCAGGCCTCCTCGGTGAAGAAGGGAATGAACGGAGCGAACAGCCTCAGCAATACAGACAGGGTGACTTTCAGGGTGGCCAGGGCCGAGATCTTTCCCGGGGTCATCTCCTCCTGATAGGCCCGGACCTTGACCAGCTCCAGATAATTATCACAGAACTTCTCCCAGAAGAACGATTCGGTGTACTGCAGGGCATCGGCATATTCGAAATTATCGAAATGTCTTCCTGCTTTGCTGACAACCTGCAGCAAGTGATCAAGAAAACTGCGGTCCAGTTCCTCGGTGATCTTATCGGAAGTAAGCAAGGCAAGGTTCTGGTTCAATAAATGTCCGGTTACGAATTTGGAAGCGTTGTACAGCTTGGTGACCAGCCGTTTGCCGTTGGCAAACAAAGCCTCGTCATAAGCGGTATCGACCCCCAGACGGGCCTTGGCCGACCAGTACCGGACGCCATCTGAAGAATATTGTTGAAGCAGGTGCTCCGGCGTGATCACATTGCCTACGCTCTTGGACATTTTCTTTCGATCGGGGTCCAATATCCAGCCGTTTACCAGCACGTTATGCCAGGGTATCTGGTTCTCATGAAGATAGGCCTTGACAATGGTATAGAAGGCCCAGGTCCGGATGATCTCCGGCCCCTGCGGCCGGATGTCCATGGGAAAGACCTTTTGGTGCCTTCCGTCACCAAGCGCCCAGTGGCTGGCGATCTGGGGGGTCATGGAACTGGTGGCCCAAGTGTCCATCACATCGGGGTCGCCGGTGAAGCCGTTGGGCTTGCCCCTCCGGCTTTCATCGAATCCCGGGGCGGGATGCGACTGAGGATCGGTGGGCAGCATTTTTTCATCGGCCAGAATGGGATTCTCGTAATCGGGATTGCCTTCTGGATCCAGCTGGTACCAGACCGGAAACGGCACCCCGAAATACCTCTGGCGGCTGACGCACCAATCCTGATTCAAGCCCTGCACCCAGTTCTGGTAGCGGACCTTCATGAAATCGGGATGCCATTGGATCTTGTTGCCCTGATCTATCAGGGCCTCCTTCTTGTCCATGATCCGGATGTACCACTGGCGGGTGGGAATTATCTCCAGAGGGCGTTCGCCCCTCTCGTACATCTTTACCGGATGCTCGATTGGTTTTGGCTCCTCGGTCAATGGTGCCCCCAGTCCCGGCAAGGCTTCAGCTTCGGAGGTTCTCAACATCTGAACTACTGCTGCCTGCGCCTGTTTGATGTTCTTGCCGGAGATCTGTCCGTAGAATTCATTGGCTTGGTCCGCAGTCAGGCTCTCCCAACCCTGGGTGCCGAACTGAACCGGCATCATCCGGCCGTTGCGGCCTATGGTCTGTCTCAGTGGGAGTTTGTACTGGCGCCACCACTCGACATCCATGACATCGCCGAAGGTACAGACCATCAGGATCCCGGTGCCCTTCTCGGGATCGGCCTTGTCGTTGGCAATGATCGGCACCGGGACACGGAACAGCGGGGTGACCGCTTTTTTGCCGAACAACGCCTTGTACCGTTCATCATCGGGATGGGCGATCACCGCCACGCAGGAGGCCAGCAGTTCCGGCCTGGTGGTGGCGATGACAAATGATGCCGCTTGTGATGAGCCTGCCGGATCACCCTCCACCCCGAACCTAATATTGTGAAAGAAGCCCGGCATGTTCCGATCCTCCACCTCGGCCTGGGATACCGCGGTCTGGAAATCCACATCCCACAGATGCGGTGCGAACATGGAGTAGACATGCCCATCCTTGAAAAGTTTGGCGAAGGATAATTGCGATGTTTTCCGGCAGAGATCGTCGATGGTGGCGTATTCCAGCTGCCAGTCGATGGACAGGCCCAAATGTTGCCACAGCTGTTTGAAGACCTTTTCGTCCTCTTCGGTGACATTGTGGCACAGCTCGATGAAATTATCCCGGTTGATCTCCTCGGGACGCGATTTCTTATCATTTTTTGGTTTGAAGCCGGACTGGTAAGGCAGATGGGTGTTGCATCGGACATTGTAGAAGTTCTGCACCCGGCGCTCGGTGGGAAGGCCGTTGTCATCCCAGCCCATGGGATAGAAAATGTTAAGTCCCTTCATCCTTCTCTGGCGGACGATCACATCCTGCTGAATATATCCGAAGGCCGACCCCACATGCAGAGAACCGCTTACCGTGGGCGGCGGAGTATCCACCACAAAGGTCTCCTGCCTTCCGCGGTTTTCGTCCCAGTGGTATATCTTCTCATCCAGCCAGCGCTGCATCAGCTTTTTTTCTATTTGGTCGAATTGGTATTTTTCAGGTATCTTTCCCATACGATCCCATCTCTGTTTTGATATGTGAACCCCGGTAATGTTACAATACCAGGTTTTTCGGCAAGGCTGAATTTCAGGCCACCCGTCATTTTACCTTAAATAAAATCTTCAAGTCAAGTTAAAAAGGCCGCCTCCGGTCAGGCAATATCTGCTTGATATTATTGTGGGATTATGATACCCTTTGGGGAATACAGTGGATTGGGAGATCATGAGAAAGGCAATTCTGGGGCTGGACCTGGGCGGGACCAACATCAAATCTGTCCTGTTCGACCCTGCCCTCAATAAGATCATCACCCGCAAGCAGATACCGACCCAGGCCGGATCGGGCGTCTCCCGGGTGGTCGACAACATCGTTTCTTCGATCAAAGACGATCTGGATGCCGCCAAAGGATCCCGGCACAAAATAACCGCCCTGGGAATCGGATCGGCCGGGCTGGTGGAGAATGGCGTGGTTCGCAATTCCCCCAATCTTCCCGGCTGGCAGGGATCGGTTCCCCTGCTCAAATTGATCAGAGACCAGATGCCGGGATGCGGCCTGCCGATCCTGATAGAGAATGACGTCAACTGCCTGGTGGCCGCCGAATACGCTATTGGGGCGGCCAAAGGTCATTCGGAGGTGGTGGGGCTGGCCATCGGCACCGGAGTGGGCGGGGGAATAATGATCAACGGCCGGCTGGTGACCGGAGCCCATGGCGGGGCGGGGGAATTGGGGCACATGACTATCAAGATGGACGGTCCTTTATGCAAATGCGGCAATCACGGCTGCCTGGAGGCGATGATCGGCACCGATGCAATATTAGCAAGATATCATAGAATCGACAAAACCACCAAAACCAAAAGCCTCACCGTTGCGCAGATAGCCCTGATGGCTAGAAAAAACCAACCGGCCGCAGTCAAGACCTTGGCCGAAACCGGGAAGATACTGGGTGTCGCCCTGGCCAGTATTGCCAACATCTTCAATCCCCAGGTGATAGTGCTGGGCGGCGGAGTGATCCAGGCTGGAAATCTTTTGATCGACCCGGCCAGGCAGGAGATGAATAAAAGGGCGATGCCTTATAATGCCAAGGGCTTGAAAATAAGAACGGCCAAGCTCGGTCCCGTAGCCGGTGCTGTCGGGGCGGCGATCTTGGCCTATAGATATTTTGCCAAATGACCGTTAACCTACATCTCCCCCGCCCGTTTGACGGCTTTCCTGCCGTATCTCCCCCTTATCTTATCCACCGCCTTGTCCAGTTCCTCATTCTTGATCTTATTTTTGGGATCGTCGAACAAGCCCAGTTGGTCCTCCCCCTGATTCAGATTGGAGGCCGATACGCCTATCAGCCTGATCTTTCGGAAAGTCTGCCAGTTCTTGTCGAAAAGCATTCGGGCTATGGCATTGATCTCGATGGCGTTGTCAACTGAAGCTTCTAGAGTCCGTCCGTAGGTATGGGTCTCGAAGTCTTGATATCTGAGTTTGAGGGTGATGGTCCTTCCTTTTACCCCTTCGGCCCTCAGGGAAGCGGCCACCTGCTCGGAAAGGGACAACAGCGTTCTATGGATATCTTCTTTGCTACCGGTATCCTCGTCGTAAGTGTGCTCCCGCCCCATGGACTTGACCTGATCTCCCTGGCTGACGGGATCGCCGTCAATGCCGTTGGCCCGTTCATGGAGGTAGTCACCCATTCTGCCGAACACAGCCTCCAGCCGCTTGGGATCAAATCCGGCCAGCTGGCCGATGGTTATGACGCCCATCTGTTTCAATCGTTCCGTCGTCTTTGGTCCGACGCCCCATAGTTTCCCCGCCGGCATCGGGGACAAAAAATCCCTCTCTCCGCCTTCGGGCACAATCACCAGCCCGTCCGGTTTCTCAAGGTCGGAGGCGATCTTGGCCACCAATTTATTGGACCCCATGCCGACCGAGGCGGTAAGGGATAATTGACCCTTGATGGCCCCCTTTATCTTCCGGGCGATCTCCAAGGGCCCCCCGAAAAGCCTCTGGCAACCGGTCAGATCCAAAAAGGCTTCATCCACCGAGATCTGCTCGATCTGCGGAGTGAAGCCTTTCAGTATTCCCATGATTTTATCGGATATTTCGGAGTATCGTCCCATCCGTCCCGGCAGAAAGATCCCTTTGGGGCACAGCGCAAAGGCCCGGGAGACCGGCATGGCCGAATGCACCCCGAATTTCCTGGCCTCATATGACGCCGCCGACACCACGCCGCGCCCCTTGCCCCCCTGAGGATCGGCCCCCACTATCACCGGCTGGCCCCTTAAAGCCGGATCATCCAGCACTTCGACCGCCGCATAAAAGCAGTCCATATCCACATGGGCAATCAGCCTTGACATATTCCTCGCTTAGTCTGCCACCGCCGCGCTGTCAAGTTTCTGGGGTTCCAGTTCCCGGTCGTCCCTGCCGTCGCCGTTGACATCCCAGGATATCACAAAATCGTCCATCAAGGCCGATACCGCCAGCTGCCCGCTCCGGCCGACGCCCTGGGGGACATCATAGACGGCGCTCTTCATCGTCTTGTCGTTCCATATTTTCAGGGATATTTTGATGGGGCCGCCGTCGCCGGGCCTTATGCGCAAGGTGATCTCGCCCGCCCCCTTGAATTCCGCCGTCAAGTTGCCGTCGCGGTTCATCTGGTAATAGAGATTCGGTATCATCCGGGTGGTGGCGAACTCGGCGGCGCTTCCGGTGCGGGTTATCTTGGCTTTGATATTCTCCAGCCCGGCCCTCTCCTGTTGGTGCAGGCTGGGTTGCTTCAGAAGAGTCTCCACGGTGGGCAGGTATTCCTCGGGGGTGGCCGGCCCGGTATGCCGGTCATCCTCATCATAGAAATGGAACTCGCCCTGGCCGGTAAATTTTATCTGAAAGCCGTATTTAAGCGAATCGGGTTTCTCCGCCGGTTTGACGGAATCCTTGGCCATTGATGGCATGGAGCTGTCCGCCAGGATGTTTATCACTACCGGTTTCTGGGCCTGAAAATCGGCCCTCTTGGGCTGGGCATTGCAACCCAGGATCAGAATCGAGGCCAACAGGCCCATCAGGCCGACGTTAATGAACACTTTCATGGGGTTTCTCCTTCCAGTTACAGGCCTTGTTCAAACAGCAATCGAGACATTCCGGTTTCCGGGGATGGCAGATCCTTCTGCCATGCTCGATCAGATTGAGATGCAGGGGGTAGACCATCTTGTCCGGGACCAGTTTGCGGAACCGCTCCTGGAAACTTTCCCGGTCCTCTTTCCTTTTCACCCAGCCCAGCCGGCTGGAAACCCGGTAGATATGGGTATCCACCGGATAGACCGGGATCCCGGCCCCGAACAGCAGGGTGCAGGCGGCGGTTTTGGGACCCACCCCCTTGATCGCCAGCAGGTACCGATAGGCCGCCTCCCGCGGCATCTTCTTCAGGAATTCCAGCCCAGCCTTACCCCGTTTCCCAAGGATGAAAGATACCAGATCCTTGATCCTTCGCGATTTGATATTTTCCAGCCCTCCGGACCTGATGGTCCGGGCTATGCTGCCGGTCTGGGCGCCGGCCAGGGCCTCCCATCCGGGGTATTTTTTCTTCAAGGCCAGGAAGGCCCGGTGGCTGTTGCTGTCGCTGGTATTTTGGGACAATATGGTCTCCACCAAGACATCCATCAGCGGGCGGGAAGCGGTCCAAGGTGGGTGTCCGTAACGCCGGCCAAGCATCCCCTCGATTTTGCCGATGGACGGCCTAATTTTTTCCGGCATGGTCCAACAATCTTTCCGCTTCTTTTATGACCCTGTCGGGAGGGATCCCGGCCATACATTTGGGGTCCCGGCAGTCCATCCGGTTGCACCCCAGGCATCCCAGCCGCTTGTCCTGAAGCACCACATGCCCCTGTCCCCATGGCCCCTGGCTCCTGGGAACGGTCGGCCCGTAAAAAGAGATCACCGGGATCTTGAAGGCGGTGGCTATATGCAGAGGGCCGGAATCATTGCCGATTATCAGGTCACAGCCGGCCAGCAATGCCGCCATCTGCCGCAGGCTGGTCTTGGGGATCAGCTTTGATAAGGGGCTGGCCGATAAAATCATTTTGGCATCGGTCTTTTCCGAGGGGGTCCCCCAAAATACCAGAATTTTATTTCTTGGATTGGATGACAGCGTTTTGGCCACAGCGATATAATTATCGATCGGCCAACGTTTGCAGGCCCAACCACCGGTTGGGATCAAGCCGATAACCCGGCCTCCGTCCAAAGCCAAAGACCGGTAAATATCCTGCCGGTAATTCTCCTCCTCCTCCTCCGTCAGGTTGAAAACCAGATCGTTCCGTGATGCCGGGATTCCCAGATATTCCAATACTGCAAGGTTGAACTCCACTTCATGGCCGTAGTTTGCGGCCCTGGCATTTAACAGGTGGTTGTAAAAGTGCCTCCGGTATCCGAAATCGAAGCCGATCCTGTTCCCGGCCCCGGAGATTACTGATTGAATGGCCGTCCTGGGTGTCCCCACCAGGTCGATGGTCAGATCGAACCCGGCCGATCGCAGGTTTCTCAAAAATGAGAACTGCTTAAATAATTTGTCTTTTTTAAATACGATGATCTCGTCAACATCACGATTATTATACAGCACCGGGGCACAGAACTCCCTGACAACATATGAGATATGGGCTGATGGATAGCCAATTCTAAGGTTGGCCAAAAATGGGGTGGTCCACAAAACATCCCCCACGCCGCTCATCCTGAGAACCAAGATATTATCAGCCTTAAGATTCATTGTTCGCCCAGTGCTATTTTATAGGCCCGTTCAAAACCCTGCAACATTTGAGAGTCCGAAAAGTCATTGATCACTTTCTCCCGACCGGCCCGGCCCAGCCGGATCCTCATGGCCTGGTCATCGAACAAAAGGCTTACCTGGCCAGTCAGATCATTGATATTCCTTACTTCTGCCAGCAGGCCGTCTTTCCTGTCGTCTATTATGTCCAGGACGCCGTCCTTGCCGTAGGCCACGCAGGGCAGCCCGCAGGCCATGGCCTCGGTCAGGGTCAGGCCGAAGGATTCGGCATATGATGGAAAGACGAACACATCCAGGGCCTGCAGGTATCTTTCCCGGTCATCTTTGAATCCGGTCATATGGGCCCTGGGGCCCAGTTTATCCCTGATCTCCGTTTCTATTTTATCCCCGTATCGGTCCTCGTTCCGGCTATGACCGCCGATAAACAGGAACTCAACATTCCTACCGGACAGGGCCTGGGCCATTTGGATGAAATCCTCATATCCCTTGCCATAGGATATCCGGCCCATCATGCCGATAAGAATTGCATCGCTGGATATCTCCAGTTCGTCTCGAACCGCCTTTCTCCGAATCAGATCCGGGATGAATCTGGACGTATCAGTGCCCAAATAGACGATATCAACTTTTCCCTCGGGAAGCGGAGTGGTTGCGACAAGGTTGTCCTTGATCAGCCGGGAGATGGCCGTAGCCCGGTCAACCCCCCGGTATATGAACCTATGCCAGGGATCCTTTTTGTTGATATAGGATCCCAAATGCTTGGTAAAAACCATCTTCCCCCCGGTCAACTGTTTGACCGGCACCGCCAGGTTGAGGTCCTTTGAGTAGTGTACATGAATTACATCGGGCTCGGTCTTTTTTACAAACTTTAAAAAACGATACCAGCCGCTCAAGCCAAAAGAGCTATCGGCCAGGATCGGTTGGTTATCAATGCCCAGATCCCTGCACCTTGTGGACAGTGGAGTATCTTTACCAGTAACCACCATTACTGTGTGTCCGTCGTTTTTTTGCAGATATGCTAATCGGCCGACAACCATCTCCATTCCGCCCCAGGAAGCCGAGCTACAGACATGTACGATGTTAATTTTCACTCTTGACCTCCCCCAGGTCCAGTTCCCAAAGTTTGAGGTATTTGACCAGCACGTAATAGGATGAAAGGACGCATAGCATGAATCCCTCCCATCCGTCCCGGAACCCAGCCTTGAATATATACATTTTTAAAAAAGTGGCCAGGGGCGACAGCATTATATGGCGCAGCTTGAATATTTTTCCCCGGCTCTTCAGTTCTTTGGCGGCAATGGTGGTGTAGCTGTTCAGTCTGGATATGTATATCTCTAATGATGGATAGGTGTAATGCAGCATGGGGTGCCTGAAATATTCCGTAGCTCCCTTCAAAACAACTATATCGTGCGGGTTCATCCCGCCAAACCGCCCTTTGCTCTTCAGGAACAATCGTAGATGGTGATCGGGGGACCATCCACAGTGGGTTATCCACCGGCCGATAAAATTGGATCGGCGGGGGAGATAATAACCGTCTATGGCCTGATCACGATCTTTCTTGACAGCCAGGATCTCCTGTCTCAGCTCCGGGGTGATCACCTCATCGGCATCTATGGAAAGGATCCATTCGCCCTGCGCCAGCTCTATGGCATGATTTTTCTGCTGGATATGGCCCGGCCAGGGGTTGCTATAGACCCGCTCCGTATATTTCCTGGCCAGCTCCACTGTTCGATCGGTACTTTCGGCATCCACCACCACTATCTCATCGGCGAAATCCAGCGCCGAGAGGCACCGTTCAATATTGCCTTCCTCATTTTTAGTGATCACCGTCGCCGATATTCTCATTATCTACCCCCCCGGCCCGTCTTCCGTTGATACTCTTCCCAGGTATCGGGCCGGTTCTTCTCCAGCCACCGGCGGTGCCAGGCCTTGGAAAGCCGGAAGAACCAGTAGACCATCATGGAGGTGGCATTCATATATCCGTGAGCCCCGTCCCTGTATCCCTGGTGGACAATGTAGCATTTCCACCACATTCCCAAGGGGGAAAATATTACCCGGGCCAGGCTGGGGTGGTATCCTTTGGGCAGGCGCTCCTCCACGTCCAGTTCGGAATAGCGGTTTATCTTGTTGAAATAATCAAAAGGCGTGTTATAGGCATCGTGCCATAGGGGCTCTTTGATCCTAATTATTCGTTTCTCCCCGCCCTCCACCTCCATCCAAGTGTGGGCAAACCCGGTCCAGCGGCACTGACCATGGCGGGCCAGGCGGGGCTGAGAGCTGGGATTGTAGTTGCCGTATCTTATCTGCCGGCCCCAGAAATGCTCGATACGTCTTATCCACCCGGCATTATATCCCCGATAGATCTCGGGGTTGCGGCAGATGTGCAATAATTTATCCCTCAACTGCTCTGTTATATACTCGTCCTGGTCCAGTATCAATATCCATTCCCCGGAGCAGCGTTGCATGCCGAATTCCCGCTGGGCCAAATAGCCGGGCCAATTATTATAAAAATACTTGTCAGTATGCTTTTTGATAAGCTCGACCGAACCATCGGTGCTGCCGGAATCTATCACCACTATCTCATCGGCCCATTGGGCCGATTCCAAACATTTGGCCAGCTTCTGCCCGCCATTGTAGGTGTTGAGCATAACCGAAATTTTATCCACTTCCGGCCTCCCTGATCTTGGCCATCACCACAAAACGGCCCAAGGCCGACAGGCCGGCTATGGCCAATCCCCGGACCCCCTCGCGCCAACCCTGCAGAACAACATACAGTTTCCAAAACTCCGCCAGGGGCTCCCACAACAATCTAAGGGCTGAAAACCGGCGGCCCTCCCGGTTCTTCTGTTTGGCCTCCAGGGAGGTGTATTCATTGATTTTCTCCAAATACCGGAATAGATTCTGAACCGTATGGTGTTTTATGCAGCCTGCGACCAGCCTCCCCGTCGGACCGTTTATTAACACTCCTTCATGGATATCGACCTCCGGGATGCTGGCCGAGTCTTTTTGGAACAGCCTGAGTTGCCAATCATTGCCCCACCGGGAATGTCTGATCATTTTGCCGAGAAAATAGTTGTTTCTTTTGAGGAAATATCCCCTGACCGGGCCGGCCAGGTCCAGGTTTAACATCTCCCGATTCAGTGGGTCATCCAGCGCCTCATCGGCGTCCAGGAAAAGCACCCAGGAGTTTTTCGCCTTTTGCAAAGACCGCTGCCGTTGCCTGGCATAGCCCGGCCAGTCGGTCTGATATACTGCGGCCCCCATAGAACGCGCCATCTCCACTGTCCGGTCGGTGCTGCCGGAGTCCATGACTATGACCTCCGAGAAGCCGTTAAGGCTGCCGATGGACCGGGCAATGTTCTGTTCTTCGTTCCTGGCGATTATTATGGCGGTGATTTTATTCATCTGTCATCCGTCGTTCGTTATCCATAGGGCCGCCCCCAACAGATCGTCCGCTACGCAGTCGATCCTGTATTTTTGCAGCCAGGGTTCGTTTCCCCTGGACTGGCCGGTAAGCACCAGTATGGTCTTGGCCCCGATATTGTTCCCGAATTCGATATCGGCCCGGCTGTCGCCGATCATGTATGATCCCTGGAGGCTGATCTTCAGCTCTTTTTCCGCCTGCCGGGCCATCCCGATATCAGGCTTGCGGCAGGGGGCCTTTTCGTCAGGATGGTAAGGACAATAATAGATGGCATCCAAGACCGCCCCCTCCCTCTTGAGCAGCTGCCGTAATTTCCGGTGAATGGCGCCCAGTGTTTTAAGGGTCAGGTATCCCCGGGCCACCCCCGACTGGTTGCTGACCACCACAACTTTATATTTTTTCTGATTGAGCAGCTTAACGGCCCGGCCGGAGTTTGGAAGCAAACTTAACTGTTGGGGGGAATTGACATAATTGGTGTCAACATTGATGGTCCCGTCCCGGTCCATGAACACAGTTTTTACGGACATGCGCCCCCTCTGCAATTGCATTTAACAGTATGATAACCTATATTTTAACATCAGGCAAGAAATATTTTCAAAGCAAAGCGAGGTGGAATAATTATCCGCCTCGCTTGCGCAAAATGATAGCAGATCATAGCCGCAGTTACCTCACCTTATAACTTCCTCCCATCCGGTGGGTGTTGCCCAGATCATGGCTGTTATAGGCGTAATCAACATCGAACCGCCAGATCGATACTCCGGCCCCGAAGGTAGTCTGGGATTGCTCCCGTCCGGCCCGAAAAGCCAGTATATTCCTGTATCTAAGTTCTGTTCCCAGTCTTCCCTTTTGATAATCTTCGGTTGATCCCTCCCAGGAGATCGTTACCGCACTTCTTAAGATGTTCACCGGCTGTCGATAGGCCAGGCCCATTTTATATATTGCCGGACGAACGTCGTTGTGCTGCTTGACCGTATTCCAGGCTATGCTGGTGCCTCCGACATCCTGGGCCACGGCGCTCAGGGATAACAATCCCAGATTTGAATTCTCAACCGCTACCGGCAGCATGCCCATCAAAGGCCGGGATTCGGCCCGGCGGATGAACCATTCCGCCAGATTGATGTCTATTAAGACGCCGGCATCCACCCCCAGCCCGGTTGCCTGCCTGTCATCCAATTTGTTATAGATGAACTTGATGCTGCCGCCGGGATAAATTTTCCAAGGCTTGCCAAAGGTGATCTTGTCGAATGAAGCGCCGGCCGAGGAATAGAAGGCGTTTTCGTTATCGCCGAAAGATCCGGTCGAAGGGGTCCCCACGGTGTATGAAAACCTGGGGATATCGTCCACGCCCAGCCTGATCCAGCCGGCTCCGACTGTTATTTTACTGTTCATTGGCCAGACCAGGGCCAGATAGTCATGGCTGGCCAAGTTGGCAAACAACACCGTGTGCGCCAGCATTATCTCGGGAGACTTCAGCCTGCCCAGTCCGGCCGGATTCCAGTATAAGGCGCTGGCGTCATCGGCCACCGGCCCGAAGGCCCCCCCCATGCCCATGGCTTTTGCCCCCACCGGCAGATTGAGGAATTCCCCCCCATAGTTTTCGGCCCGGGAATCCATGCTGCCGGCACCCCATATAAACAGGGCAATTAAAACGATCCTTTTCATTTCAACACCAATTAAAGATTTTTTCATTGGATGCCTACCGGAGAACCGCCATCTTTCCGGTCCTCTCCTTAACCTTTCCCCCCTGGGAAACGGTGACTTTATAAAAATAGACCCCATTGGCGACACCCCTTCCGCTCTCATCACGCAAATCCCATCCAAAAGTACGCACCCCGGAGGTCAATCCCCCCTTGAAGGTTTTTATCAGCCTTCCCGCGACAGTGTATATCTTAAGTTCATATTTGTCGGCCACATCACCCACATAAAAATAAAAGGTCGTGATATCCCCGTTGACCGGATTGGGATAATTTGCGATTTCCTTAAGGGAAAACTCTATCTTCACATCATTGAATATTTTAAGGGAGGATTTGTTGCCCAAATTGTCAGCCGCGCCGGCCTCCAGGCTGTGCCTTCCATTTTTCAGTTTGGCGGAATATACCAGCTGAACACTGTGGCTTTTATCAGGATCGATCGCCAGGCTGTAATCCGACCGGTTCACTATCTGGTTATCCAATTTAAGCCATATTGAATCGGCATTTATTCCATCCCGGTCCTCGATCATGACTGAATATTGGGGATCGGGAACACTGATAATCTGCCCCCAGCCTACCGCCTGCTGGTCCACCTTGGCGGTTATCTGCGGACCGGTGGTGTCCGTGGAGTACATGGCGGCAAATGTCCCGGGCTGGGGAGAAAATCCCGAGATATAGCTGCCGTCAATCTGCGAGGGAATCAGCTGCCATAGTCCGGTAATATCGTCATTTCTGAGAAGTTTAAGGTTGTTCAAGTCCGTGGTGCTGTCTATATTGTCCAGCTTGAGGGACACCCAAAGCGCCCGGTTGTTTTCAAAAGCCCGGGAGGAATCCGTCAGCCCGACAAAATAGGCCTGCCCCAAGCTGTCAAAGGGGATCAAGCCGGACTGGGCGATGCCGTTTATATCGAACAGCTTCCGGCCGATAATGGCTACCGCGCTGTCGTGCAGGCAGGAATCAGGGAAAAAAGCTTTGATCTTGGAATAATAATCAAGGGTATCCTGATTGTTGCCTCTGGCATCCAGTTGATAATAATAGAAATCCTGTGACGGCACCCAATAGGCCGCCGAATTGTCGTTGGTGGTATCCTCCTGGGGATACGGCAACACCAGGGTCAGGAGTGGATCTATCCGGTAATAAAGCTGGGTGAACTCCCCCTCGATCGTCCATGGCAGGCTTAACGTCTTTTCCTTTCCGGCGGTTATGGCGTCAATAAGGCCCAGACCCAACAGGGAATCATCGCCGGAACGATGGAAAGATACTGGGATCGAATCGGCATCGATATCCCCCTGGTTCTTGATTGGGGCGTTGATGGTCAACACCCTCTTGCCGCCCAGGTAAACCGACCCCTGAGCCTGGCTGGAGGGGGTCAGATCGGCCCGGCGCAGTATCTTGTGGTTTTCCCAGCGCCCGGTCGTGATATTGCCCAAAGTATCCTGGGCCGAAACACGGAACACCAGGTAGATCTCGGACTGCGAAGGATAGTTGCCCTCCAACCCGGCCAGGTACAGTTTGCTGTTCAGCCTGGCGGAATCTCCGGACAGGGTCATCAATGACTGATTAAAGACGTTTCCGGTGTCGGTGGTATCGTTGTAGCTTCCCCAGTGCCAGCGGCACCAGACCGAATCGATGCCGTAAAGGCTCTGGACGATCCCGGTGATCTGTATGCTGTCGATATCGGTGGGGGCGGAAGGGATTATCTTGATCCCCGATACGGCCGGCCGGCTTATGCCCAAATACTCCACTGCCACCCAATCGGAATTGTCATCCTTCAGATAAATCTTCAAGTAAGCCTGCCCGGAAAGCGCCGAGTCGGGTATGGTTAGGTACGTTTGGGCCTGCCCCGCCGAGCTGGAGAAGGCATTCTGCAAAATAATTCTCCGGCCTGAGTCATATAATGAAATTACCGCCAGGCCGGGGCCAAAAGGCCCGGTTATTTTTACCTGGGTGGAGTCGCCGGGGAAAACCGCCGTCTGTGATATTTCAACCCTCAATCCGGTATCCGGAAGGGCCAGCCGGACGGCCGGATCGCCCAACAGGTTATAACTGGCCAGCATGTCCAGGGTCTGGCCGGATGGCGGCAGCCCCCCGGCCAAATTATATTTGGAAGACAAGGCAATGTCTCCAAAATACCTGAATCCCCTCCTATCCCAGGCATCCATAAAGGTGTTTTCCATGACGCAACCGGTGATGCTGTCCCCGTAGGAAGCTCCGCTGCTGGTGTAAATCCCGATAGCCCCTCCGCTGTTGAAAATGAAAGATTCGCTGATGGAGGTATATAACGGGCTCTCAAAAGCGCCCGAGGAGCAAGTGAAAGATCCGATCAGGGGCCATCTCCCCCAGTTATCCAGCCGGGGGACATCATAATACCAGAAGAAGCTCCCGTGGGACCACAACTGGGCCCCGCCGTGCCCGAAAAACACCGCTACCGCCACCCCCTGATTAAGCCGGTTTATCAGGTCCTCCTTGTTCTGATAGGCAGAACCGTGATATACCTTGGCTATATCATATGCCGGAGAAACCATGGCCGCCAGTTTATCGCTGGGGCTGTAAAAATTATCCTCGATATTGAGGGGCCATCCGGCGACAAAAAGAATGTCCTTGTGCCACCGGTCCAGGAACAACCTCTGATCATACAACTGCCTTTTGTTTTCCCAAATGGTGAATTCCTGGTTGGAATTCACCGGCAGCCGACCTATCGATATATCCGGCAGAAAATCATCTCCCTTGACCCTTACAAAGTAATCATCATCGGCGATCCCGCCGTAATAATCCGTCCTGGTGAGATGAACCGGTATCTGGTCGCGCTTGCTGTTCCCCATGACATTCCGGGGATCGTAGCTGCCGTCGCCCATCAATAGGACATATTCCGGCTGGATCGACCAGTTGTCAAAAGCGTACTTAAGATAATCCCGGATGGCCCGGTCGGATGGTATTCCATCGTTGAACTCGTCGTAGATGTCCGTTGTCAGCGCATAGATCGCATTGGGGTAGTTTGCCCCCCGGATCTGGACCATCTTCCCTGCCGAGGCGGTCAGTTCATCCGACGTTATGACGACGTATTCGGTGCCGATGAATGCCGGATCCCTTAAATTTGACGCTTTGTTCGGCGCCAGATCACCCGGGGAAAGCTTCCTTTTATTGTCGCTCCGGATAACCAGATATCTTTCATCGCCGTATATCCTGTCCTGAAAGGACAGATCGTAATCCAGGCCGCTGGCCCCCAGGGTCATCGCCGAACCGACGATCTTGCTTATACCCAGCTTGTAAACCTCGGTTGTGTAGGCCGGCAATCCGGTCAAGGTATACTGCACCAGGGAATCGGAAATGTTGGTATCGGTTGCGAATGTCAGGTCCCCGCCGGGGGCAGCGAAACCCCTTTTATAATCGATTTCAAACCAGTTGATCAGTATCTTGTTGCTGGTATTGGAAGTAGTATCATGTTTGACCGTCAGACTGTTGGCCCCGTTAATGACTGCTGCTGCCGGGAATTTGACGCTGAATTCTTTCTCGGTCTGCTCATACCAAGCAAGATCGGCTATCAAATACCCGTTCAGCAGCAACTGGACATGATGCCAGTCTGTGGTGATCCCGTGCAGGCTGCCCTTGAGGATAAAGCTGTCGCCCGAAGAAATATGCGGGGAGGGAATATCTAGTCCGATGACCGCGCTGGCCGGATAATCCAGCCTTTTCCAGAACCACCGGTCATGCTGATCGCTGTTCAAGCTGCTCAGCCGGTAGAACAGGCTGTCCTTTTCAAAATGGAGGGTCTCCGAAAAGTGGCTGGCCGGTGTCATTCCCGATAGAACCGGGGTTCCCTCCTCCTCCGCCATCCGGGCGCCTAAGGATCCGGTCAATGACAGGTAATACACATTGGCGTTGGAAAACTGATGATAATAAGTGGAGTCGCCCCGGCTGGCCTGCCCATAAAACTCAAAATAATCATCGGCATCGAAAACCCCATCCGCCTGTCCTTTAAAATACAGCGCGACCTCCCGGCCCTTATGGGTTATTTTCAAACACCGGGGGTCGGTCAGGTCGGGATTTATTCCCGCGGCCAGAAGTTCGTTATAGCCTACTTTATAGATGCCGTCGCTTTTGATAAACATCTTATATGGCATGGTGTCGCAGGATAATTGGCCGGCCTTGGATAAAGCGCGGTAACCCCATTTTTCAGCCTGTTTGGGATTGGCTACGGCTCCAAGTAAAACCTTGTTCAGCCGGCTTTGGGTCGGCTGAACACCCTGGGGATAGGCCCCGGTTATTTTATATTCTATGGTGACCCTGATCCTCCGGCTGAAGATCACCCGGGAGTTGGCCGGGTCGAAAACAACCGGGAAAACCGTTGCCGTCGATACCTTGGTGTTTCCGGCCCAGCCCGGGTTGCTTAAGATAGCCCCCTGAGCGGGGTACTGGGCCCTTCCGGAATATATTGTCTGGTCGATCACAAAACCGTTGTCCATTTCGGCCGGGGCCGGACTGGGAAGAGGGACTACGGGGATATATTCCTTGTCCAGCATCTCAATCCGGGTGATGATCGCCAAAGCATTGTAAGGGACCGCCAGCATTATACTGTACTGCGGCAAAGACGGTTTCCCGCAGTCAATGGTATTAGCGCAACCGTCCACCGATATCTGGTGGTATATTCTATTGCCGACAAGCCTCGGGGAGGTTTTTATAGTGTCCGCCCCGAATTCAAGGATCATTCCTGACTCATCGGATTTGATAATATCTATACCGGCCAGGGCCGCTGCAGAAAAATAAAGAAGGCCGGCAATGACCGCTGCGTATTTTTTCATTCCTTTACCTCACTACCATTATTTTTGCCACCGAAGTAGCCGTCCCTGCCGTCAATTTGGCAAAATAAATGCCACTGGGCACTTTCTGGCCGGCCCGGTCCCGGCCATTCCATTCTAGGGAGTGTTCCCCTTCGGCTAAATCACCGGTGAACAGCGTAGTGACCAGCTGGCCGGCAACATTATAAACTTCCATCCTGCTATTGTAAGATATCGGGGCTTGGCGCGTCAGGCTGCCGGCAGGGGATGCTATGATATATTTTAGCACCGAACGGTCCGATGTAGGGTTGGGAAAAGTTGTGATGCTGCACCAGGATTTGGCACCACTGTCTGACAGGCCGTCATCCTTCGGGGGCCAGGGATCTATAAATAAACTTTTTATGAATATATCCGGGCTTTTATTGACTGCCGGCTGATCACCGGTCCAGACCAGGTGCATATTTCCCCGGAGATCAGCAGCCACCGAAGGCAATACCGCCGAGGCCCTTTGATCGGTCACCGGCTCCTCCTGCCCCCAGCTGTCGTTGGCGCTCTGCCGGTGATATATCTCGTAGTAGCCGCTGCGGTCATCCGCCCAGAAGATGTCCACCAGGCTATCCCGGCAGACTATGACCGGGCCCTCGGTCCGGGAAGCAGTGGCGCTGAGAACCGTTTCCGGACCCCAATTCCGTGACAGGAGGGAATACTTGCGGTAGCATATCTTGGAGCTGTTAAGCGACCAGTCCTCCCAGACCACATGGATGTTGCCGAAATTATCGGCGGCTATGGCCGGGCTGAATGCCCCCAGCGAGCTATGGCTGATAAGGCTGTCGCCCTCCCAACCGCTGGTGGACATTTTACGGAACCTTACCTGAAAGGTTCCGGAGCTGAAATCCTCCCAGACCACAGCCGGCAGTCCCTGGCACATGGCGACGCTAGGCATCCCGCAATAATCAGCATTCTCTCCCAGGATGCCCTCCGACCCCCAGCTGGATCCGGCATATATCTTATGGTAAACCCGATAAAGGCCGCCCCTTTTATCCTGCCAGAAGGCGAACAGGCGGCCGTCCCCGGCAACTGCGATCGCGGGATTGGTGGACGGACCGGAACTGGCGGTAAGCCTGGTAATTCCCGTCCAGTGATTGTTGCTGTACCTTCGGTAGGCGATCTCGAAGTTCTCGATATCGGTGGTGAACTCGTTGGTTTCCCAGACCAAGTGGAAATTTCCCCCAGCATCCGTAGCGCATGAAGGATACCAGTTGTTGAGCCTGCTGTTGCCGATCAAACCGACCGTGGTGTCGCCGGACCAGACACTCCCATCGTATCGCTTGAACCTGATCTGGCAGCCCATGTTGTTTGGGCTTGAATAGAAATCGTACCAGGCCAGATAGATCCAATTTTCGAAAACCGCCAGGCTGTGGCTGTTATTGCTCGTGGTGTATGATCCGCCGTCGGAGCTGGTCAGGTTGCTGTCGGCCGTCCAACCCTGGGCATAGGACAGAAAGGGGGAAAATCCAGCGACCGCTACGATCATAAAAATAATTTTAAGATGTCTCATGAACCACCGTTATCATTTGCGGTTGATATAATTAATGAAGCCGGTATCATCCGGATACCGGCTTCAAAACGACGATAAATTAAAGCATAGCCAGTATCCATAGCTCACCATTTGAAACAAAGATGACTGTGATACTGACATTTTTCCGGCTATAGGGCACCTCTTATCGTTCAATTTTTATTATGTTATCTTAAAGTACGAAATTTGTCAAGCAAAAAAGCGCCGTATAAAAATATTTTTATACGGCGCATAAATCCTTACCTAAGCAACACCAGCTTCTTGGTGGCCGTTTTGCTTTCCGTTCCGGAATTCATCTGCAGTCTATAGAGATATACGCCATTGGCCACCTTTTGTCCCCGGCTGTCGTCCCCCGCCCATTTCACCGAATGGCTGCCCGCAGAAATTCTGCCCGAAACCAATGTCTTTACCTTTTGTCCCAGGACATTATATACAGCCAGTTCCACTCTTGAATTGGACGGTATTTGATAATTTATATTGCAGGAACCCCTGGCCGGATTGGGATAAGCAGGCTGCAGCGCAAAGGAGGAGACCACTGCGCCAGGTTTGCCGCCGGACACCCCGGTAACGGGACCGATGTCTGTAATCCTGCCCCAGCGCACCACCACATCAGAAATAACGGTATCCATCACCCCGGCCTTATAGATGTGGACATTGTACCGGCCCGGCTCCAGCCCGGCCAAAGTGTAGTAGCCGCTATTATCGGTAGCTTCGGTGTTTTTAACCTTCGAATCGGAGATGGCGCTGACCAAGGCACCGATCACCGGGCCGTCGGTGGTGGTATTGCAAAGACCGGTTATGCCTCCGGCTTTATACCCAAAATAGATATCATCCGAAATGTAGGTGTCGGCTGTTTTACCGCCTAAAATCCAGATGCCAGCCGAATCAACGGCGGCCGAGGAATGGAAGGCCACCGCCTGGGGGAAATCGTCCAGGGTCGTCCAGTTGTTGGCAAAAGTATTGTAGACCCCCAATTTGCTCAAATAGCCGTCGGTGATGTTCTTGCCGCCGATAAAGTACAATGAATCATTCACCGAAACAGCCGAGCTGAAGGCCGCCAGCCAGGGTAGCGAGGTCCGGGTGGTCCAGGCGTTGGTTATGGGGTTGTATTTGACATTGGTCTGCAGAATAGAACCATCCACCTTTTGTCCCCCGATGGAGTAGACCCGCTTGGTCCCCAGGCTGTCCAGGGTGGCAAAGCCGATCCCGGCCCGCCCGAATCCCGGCCCGCCTAGCAGGGCCTTTTTGGTCACCCAGCTGTCCGAACCCGGCAGATACAACTCTACGGTATCCAAACCAGGTATGGCGCTGTTGAAGCCCCCTACCGCATACACGGTATCGGCTATGCTGGCCACTCCTAGAAACGCCCTGGGTGTGGGCATCAGGGCCAGCCCGGAAACCCAGGAATCGGTGTTGGGAACATAGGCTTCTATCACCGATAGAGCGATGCTGTCGCTATCATAACCTCCAACCACATAAATAATGCTGTCACCCACCGCGGCAGCGCCCAACCCGTATCTGGAGGAAGACATCGGAGTTAGAGATGCCCAAGCATCCCCACCGCTGGTATCAGCCGCCGGATCGTAACGGTAGACCGTATTGGTGGCACCCAGATAATCCCTCCCACCGAATACATAGACCTTGCCCTGCACCTGGCAGGTTCCGGCCCCGTACCTCCAGCCCGGCATGGCTGACTTCTTCTTCCAGATCAGGTCGCTGACATTGTTCTCCTGTTTGAGGATCTGGTTGACGATGGTGGTGGAGTCGACCACCACCTCCACTCCGGAGACCGAATCGCCGGCGAACCAAGGGGCCGCAAAACTTACGGCATAACTGCCGGCCGGCAGGCCGCTCAGGCTGTAGCTTCCGTCGCTGCCGGAAACGGCGTTTGAGGTGTCAACCCCGCTGACCGCCTGGATGACGGCCCCGGCAATCGGAGTGATGCCGTCCAGCTTGGTTATCAGGCCGTCTATCCAGCCGGTCAGGGAATGCATGGTATGGTTGAAGACCGCCGCGGAATCCTCGGCCAAAACGATGCCGGGCACAGTGTCGGTCAGGCAGTAAGGAGCAGTGAAGATCAGGGTATCCCCGACGGTGATTTTCAAGTCGGAAAACCGATAATACCCGGAAACATCGGAAAAAGAGGAATCGATATTAGCCCCCCGGATATCGACCCGAGCCATTTTTACCGGAGTGGTCCCATCGGCCCGGACGATGTCGCCCGACAGGTCGGCCCGTGAAGATGCCAGGGTCAGGTTGTTTCCCCCATTATCCTGCTCATTGGTGACGGTTACATTGCTCAAGCTGGCAGGCAGATAATTTACCGCCCAGGCCACCAGCGAATCGTAAAGTCCGCCGGATATATTGCTGATGAAATACCGTCCATTGTCATCCGCATAGGCCGAGTCAATGGGCGCCACACCCTGATAGGCCACCACCTTGGCCCCGGAGACCGGCCCCCTTCCGGCGGTCCTTTCCACCATGCCGGAGATCGATCCGGCCAGGGCCGAAATAGTGACTGATGGATTGTTCCAGATATAAAGGGCAGAATCCGAGGCGGCCTGAAGTTCGGATAATGTATTTCCCGCCACCACGGCAAAGACCGCTCTGGCCGTATCGCCCGGATCCATGGTCCAGGGGCCGACCGAGGTCAGAACATTCTTGACCGAAAGCTCCGGCTTGTAATTTTTTACCCAGACGCTGGGAAGTCCCAGATAGCGGTAGGTTACATAAACATTATGATAACCGTCAGAGGAAAAGGGAATGCCCAGGGTGATGGTGCCACTGGCAGGATCGTAGCTTCCGCCCGTGTACCTATTGGTATCGCCGTCGTCGAAAACCCCTAATATCTCGACTATTTTGGACAGGTCCAGCTCGGATATGTCCAGGGTATCATCCTGCGGAAGCCAGGATGCATCGTGCATGAATGTCGGATACCTTTCAAAAACCAAAGTATCCGGATCTATCGGCGCCGCCAGGCTGATCATCCCGGAGGACTTGTCAAACGACCCTCCGGTATAATAATTGGTGCCGGTGCCGGAGCTGTCCTTGGACCAATAGACCCCTTCCACATTCTGAACCGCATAGGGATCTATCTGCAGAGTGTAGCTGTCCCAGGGCGTGGTGATGACCTTGTTGTAATAATAATTATAGGTTACCGCCACATTGTTTATCCGGTAATAATAATCCACATACAGCTGGGCGCCGCCGTAATAGGGGGTGCCCAGGGTGATCAGGCCGCTGGCCGGATCGAAACTGCCTCCGGGGTAATAGTTGACGCCGGTATCCAGTGGATTGTCGTAAACTCCGGCCACCGAGGCCACCGGGGTCACCGAGACCGTCAGGGTCAGGGTGTCGCTGGGCCAGATCTCCTCACTGTTGATCAGAGCGGTCCGGTCGGCCTTGGGCGTCCCCAGATAGATCATCCCCTTTTCGGCGTCGAACGATCCTCCGGTGTAATAATTCAGGCCCAGATGGTTGGTGTCGTTGACGTCCCACACCCCCTCCACATCGGTGATAACCTGGCCGAAGAAATCAAGGCTGAGGGTATCGAAAGTGGTAACCGGAGCATTGACCTTTTGGATATCGGCCACATCCGATCTGTTCCGGCTCAGGTAAAAATACTTGCTGTAGGGGTTCAGGGGGTCGTCGTCGCTGTATGGTTCCATCCTGAGGCCGAACCAGCTGGAAGCCCCGCTCAGCCCGGACGGGCTGCCAGAGGGATCCATTGCCTGCAACAATCTGATGCCCAGAAACTGGGGGTTGACCCCGTAGCTGTTGGAGCAGGAGACAGAATCGGCCGTGATCCACAGCAGGTTCCGCCCCCCCCCGTTTACCGGATCGGGAGAGCTGTCAAAACCGCAGAAATCGAGGCTGGATGAATTATTGGCCGCATCCCGGAAAACAGTGGGCAGATGGTAAAGCCCGGCATACAGGCTGTCCACCTTTTCGCCCCCGGCATTCTCCAGTTTATAGTTCAGGATGTAAAATTTGTCTATCGGCGAATAACTCCACTGATGCACCGTCAGATCCGCCTTGATGCCCAGCTTAATACCCTGGTTGGCGGCATTGCTGGTGTCCGACCAACCGGCTGAAAGTTCCAGTGGCGAAACAGCCCCCGGAATAGCGGTCGATATCAGGCTGCCGTCGTTGCTCCATTCGCTGCTGATAATGCCGTTTCCATCGATATATCCGGCGCTGACCCCGAAATGTTTTTTATTGTCGATGGACCCTCCCAGCCACAGGCTGCCCAGTTTCAGCAGCGACTTAGCGTCATGATAGGGAAATAACCCGGCCGGAAGGTACTGGGCGGCGGTGGTGTCCCCCATCAGGTTGTTTGACAACAGGTCGGTCCTCAACGCCCCGGCATTGATGGTGGCCCGGTCGGACTGGGCCAGTCCCCAGCCGGCCGCCAGCGATAAAACAAATACCATGGACAAAATTTTTCTCATGGGTCCCTCCGAATTATTGATGGATGTTTTCATAACAGCTTTAAGTATAAGACATAACGCCATTGGATGTCAACAGTTTCCTTGCCTTTCGGGTTCAAACGACCTGCTGATTAAAAGCACGCCTCAATAGATATGATTATCCCCTTGGTTCAGGAAAGGACGGGGGATCATAACGGGACGCTGATAAACGCAGATTATTTTTTCAAATATCAGCGTGAATCGGCAGCCATCAGCGCATATCTGCGTTCCGGTTGGTCTTTGGTCTCGGCTTCCTGAATGAATGGGATGGTCGTTTTAATAGATTACAGCCAAGACGGTGAACAGACTAAGGCCAGGGCATAGCATATGACCTTAACCCAGCCCTTCCTCCTTCGCTATAGCTTTGGCCGGCACTATCATGTCAGCCCTCTTTTAAATGACTAATTTGCCAAAATTTTCAAACTCTCTTTGGCCTGCTTTCTTTTCGTTTTGTGTGTCATACCTGCACTTCATTACATTCAGCATAAACTCCAGCAGGCCTCCAGGTTTTTCTGGATTTCCTCCTACGTTCGCCATCGGCGAACTGCGGCGGACAGGCCCGCCGACGTTTACCCCTGGATTTCCGCTTGGGCGGGAATGACAATTTGAGGACTGGGATAACAGATAATAGACGAAAGTGAAATTTGCCGACAGTTTGGCAATAGCCTAAAACGAATTGACGCCCCTGCCTTCAGGGGCGTCAATTTCAGGTCAAGAATGGCTATTTTATAAGCGTGATCTTCTTGGTGGATTTGTAGCTGCCGGCCTCCAGCGAGTAGAAATAAACACCGTTGGACATGGTCTGGCCCTTATCGTTCTTGCCATTCCATATGGTCGAGTAATAACCCGCCGGTCTGACCTCGTTGACCAGGGTATTGACCAGCTGTCCGGTGATGTTGTAGATCTTCAGGCTGACATTCGATGCCACCGGCAGTTGGAATCTGATCTCGGCCTGGCCGGAGAACGGATTGGGTATGGGAGCGCCCAGGGCAAATGACGCCGGCCCCAGGGTCCTGACCTCTATCGGCCCGTAAACTGTCCGGTTCCCGCTCCGGGATACCTCCACCAGCTGGTAATAGTAAATCTTCTGGGGAGCGACCGAGGCATCAAAGTAGTCGTACTCGGTCGGCTGGTTGGTGGTTCCCTGGGCCTCTTTTTCGGCAATTTTGACATAGGGTCCGGCGGCCGATGCGCTTCTCTCAATTTCCCAAAGCTCTGAATCCAGCTCTGATTGGGTGGCCCATTTGAGGGTCACCCCCTGGGTGGAGACCAGATGGTTGAAGGAGGAGAGCGAGACCGCGCCCGGGGTGCTGATGCCGCTTAGAACGGTCAGGGTTGTAGTGGACCAGGCCCCCCAGTTGTTGACCGATTTGGCCGTCGAATTGTCCTGGGCCCTTAAATATACGGTGTAGATGCCCGGCGTCCACCCATCGGTTGAAATACCGCCGTGAGCCTTCTCGTAGATGCTGCCCCATGATCCATCGGTGGGAGAAAGATTGCCTATATGGGAGCTGGCGCCCACCCGGACCGAGCATCTGACTGCGCCTATGCCGGAAAGCCCGGTGCTGGAATCGGAGGCGTCGCAGGAAACGATGAAGCCGTTGCCGGCCTGGTTGCCCACCGGGTTGCGGGCGAATTTAATGGTCCCGGGAACTATCACCGGCCCGGTGAAGTCGTTGCCCACCCGCTGGATGGTGAAGTTGCCCACCGTATCGAAGCCGCTCATGGCCGGATAAAGTCCCTTGTCCTGGACCCTGACCCTGACCTGATACTTGGTGCCGTTCTCCCGGGTGGTGATGTCCCAGGTGTATGGCGAAGCGACCAGAGAGGTGGTCTTAAGCAGGGTGTTCCAGCTGGCCCCTTCGTTGTTGGAGTATTCCACCCAGGTGGTGTCGATGATGGTCCCGCCCTTGGCATAGGCCCGCCAGGCGATGGGAATGCTGTTGCCGGTATATACCTGTCCGGCCACCGGGGTCTGAATGGTGTCATAGGGATGGTCGTGGCCGATCAGCCAGATGAACATCTTATTGAGGATATCGGTACGGATGGCGCTGTTGGGAATTGCCGCTTCCAACTGGGTGATCTCGAAAGCGTTGAAAACCGTCCTGGTGGGATAGCCGCCCCACACCCCGTTGCCCAGGGATCCAAAATTGTTGGTGGATTGCCACTTTGTTCCGCAGCTATCAGCGGCCAGCGGGAAATCCCAGACGGAACTGCCGGTTCCGGCCGCTCCGGAATAGCCTGGCGTCCATTGAGAGTTGGTAATGCCGTCGCCGCAGGCGCCCTCTCTCCAACTGGTGTGGCTGACCCCTCCGGTGTAGGCCCCTGAGATGGGATCCCCGGTTATACCGTAAACGGTGAGAGCGTCGTTTTCGATTATAATATCGCTCTTGTAGACGAAATGCAGATAGTTGCGGCAGAATATGGTGTCGGACTGCAGGTCGGGCCCTATTGCCTGATTCTCCCAGGTGTCCCAGCCGATGTCGTTGCCGGTGACCGCGAAGCGGGCTCCGGCATTATGATAGGCGATCAGAGTATCGCGCTGGGCCGGAGTAAAGGCCGGATAGGTCCCGCCCGACGAACCGTCCTGGGCCACCTGAACGAACACCGCCTTGTATTTTTTGAGCTGGGCGGTGGTAACCGCGCCCTGCAGTTGGCTGGACCACCAGTCGTAGCCCCAGCCGCCCTTGGTCAGGGCCGAGGTCAGATAATCGGCGTGAATGAACGAGTTGGCAAAGCCGTTATCGTCCCACATCCAGATCAGAACGTCGTTCTGGCCGCTGCCGCCGCCGGTGCTGAACATATAATGGCGGCCGGCATTGTCGTCCCGCAGGGTATTGCCGCCGGCATCCTTGGACTCCACGTCGTAATAGTATATCTGGTTGGCGGCCAGCCCGGTCAGGGTTACTACGTTATTGGTCATCAGGGGGGTATCAACCGAGGCGATGCTGCCCAGAGCGGTGGTGGTGCCATAATAGACCCGGCTGGTGGTGTTCTGCGAAGTGTTCCACATGATCAGCTTCATGCTCCCCGCCGGGGGCTGGGTGTCGCCGGCCCGGACATTGGTGATGGTAAAGGTCCCGCCGTTGATGCTGGCATAGGCGGTATCGGTTGCGCCGGCCGGTATATTATCAACATACACCACCCTGACGGAATCGAGGTAATCCACGCTCAGACGTCCGTCGCCGTTCACCGGATTTCCGTTATACAGGGCGATCTTGCCCCGGAACAGCCCGTCGCCCACCTTGACGCAGGAGACGTTCTCCGGAGTGGTCTCCACCAGTTTGGCGTAAACCGCCACGTTGTTGGAGGCCAGGATATTGTTGGGATCGAGAATCTCTATGCGCAGGGTGTCGCCCACTCCGCCGCCGATGGGGGTGTCGTAGGAATTTTTATCCAGATAAACCTTGCCCATGGCCGGCAGGGCGGTCCGGTAGGTGATCACCAGGGCAAAGGGCTGCGGTCCCATGGCCACGTTCTTGCCGGTGACCCTCACCCTCCAGATCCCAGTCGGCGGAGCAACCACCTTGATGCCCTCCAGGATGTCAATGTCATCGTTGCTGGTGGCGGTGGTGACCGATTGCCGGGGCAGTACGGTGCCGTAGCGGTTGCCGCGGTAGCGGGCAGCCGCGGGATTGTAGGCATCCAGATCCAGGTCGTTCACCAATGCTTTAGCGGCGGTGGTGCTGCCGGGATAGTCGGTCCAGGTCAGTGATATCTTAAGCCCGCTGGCCCCGACCGGGATGTTCACCAGGTATTCCACGGCCTCGCCGGTATTGACCCCGGTCCGGTTGTCGTTGACCAGCAGCTTTACCTGGTTGCCCGACAGGTACAGGGCGGTGTCCAGGTTGACCCTCCCCCAGCCGAACAGGGAGTCCGGCACGAAAGAACCGGCCCAACTGGTGGTGCTGTCGCCGCTGATGGCCAGGGTGGCCTTCATTAAGGCGGCCGAGGGGGTAAAGCCGTTGGCGGCTATCTTGGTTCCGGTGGGATACCAGCCATCGGTAAAATATTGACGAAGCAGGGCGGTGCCCCCGGCCACGATCGGACAGGCCATGGAGGTGCCGCTCATGGTGCGGGTGCCGGCCCCGTCGCCGTCGGCCGATATGATATTAACCCCCGGGGCGCTGACGGTGGGGCTAAGCCTTCCGTCCAACAACCGGCCCCAGCTGGAGAAGGTGGCCTTGGTATTGGCCCCGCCCAGGCCGCCGGCCCCGGCGGTCGCAACGGCGCCCACCGCCACCCCGTTCTTGCAGGTGGCCGGCGAGCCGGCCTTGGACAGCGGCACTGCCTCGGTGCCGGTGTTGCCGTTGGCGAACACCCACAGGTAGTCCTTGTGGCTCCACATGAACTGGTCGGACTCCATGGAGCTGCTGCTGTAGGTTCCGCCGTCATCACTGCCCCAGGAGTTGGACGAAATGCAGGCCCTCTGGTTGATGTATTTGTAGGTGCTGTCCCAGCCCCAGGAGCCCACCAGGTTTATGTCCCAGGTGCCGTAAACCGAGCCGGAATCTCCGCCACCGTCTATGAACACCAGCTTGGCGTGCTTGGCCATTCCTTCATAGGTGCCGGCAAGTATCGAACTGTCGTTGCCGCAGTTGCTGCCGGTGGTATGGGTGCCGTGGTAGGCATTGGCCGATTCGTCACCGAACTTGGACATGGTGCCCGCGGCCCAGCCCAGCTCGATCTCGTCGGCCCGGGCGCCCGGCTGCTGGCCCACCACCTTGCGGTGGGTGTTGTCCCAGTACCAGGTGGACTTGCGGTTGGCGTTATCCCGGAAGTACTCATTGGCCTCGGAGCAGCCGGTGTCTAAGTTCTGGATCAGCTGGCCCTCGCCGCTGATGCCCAAAGCCCAGAAAGGCCGGGCGTTGGCGGTCAGCACGCCGTTCTGCACCGTCACCTCTGTGTTGGCGTTATAGATCTTGAACTCGGGCATGGGCTCCATCCAGGATACCCCCTTGAGGTTGGCCAGGGCGCTCGTCTTGTCCAGGCTGATGTCAACGAAGATCTTCTTGTTGAACTTGCCGGGTTCCCACTCAAAGGTTGATTTGTAGAATATCTTGTGGCCCACGATGGCCTCGATCTGCTTTATCGCTCCGCTGACATCCTCCGGGCTGAACAGGTTGATGGAGGCCCGGATCTTTCCATCCTTGGCTTTGGAGGCCAGCCGGGGGGATATTTTATAGGCCGGCTGATAAAGCCCGGTCCATTTGACCTCGCTTTTTGAGGCCCGGATATTTTTATCGATGGTCTGGTTCATCCGGACCACAAAGGCGTAGTTGGGCAGGTAGAACATCACCTCGGCCCCGGCCTTCTCCAGGCCCTTGCGCCAGGCTTCCTGCACCGGGCCGTTGAATTGAACGATGTAATAGGTGAACTCGTCGCCCTTGGGGGCGTCGTATTTCAGGTCGGTCGGCAGCTTGGGCTCGCCCTCGCTGGTGTTGATCTTGTAGCCGTTGGAGAACTCAATGACGCCGGCATTGGCGTAGGGCTGAACCCCTACCGCAATTTTATTCTCGCCGATGAATTGGGGATTCTCGCTAAGGGCAACAGCCTGGCCGTTGCTGACGGTTTTGGCCGCCGGAACGACAGTGGCCTTGGTCGCCTGCGGTGCGCTCTGAGTAGCATCCAACTTATAGGCTGAAACATCTTTCAGACCCACCAGGGAGATAGTTACCAGAGCTGTCACCAGCACCAAGCCGGTTAACCATACGCTAGTTTTTCTAGCCATGTTTTTCTCCTTTTATTGATTAATTTTTACGATATTACGATATTAAATCTATTATATATGCAATTTATATGCCGTCATTAATTTTATTCTCTATTTTAACTTATTGCTATTTAATGTGTTAAAAATATTTTTCTAAATTAATTCTGACACTTTCAAATATTATATTAAATTTACGCAAAATTTACATAATTTTTATTTTATCAGCGTAAAGCATTTATTATTATAATGTTATGCTAATGCATTAACTGCGTTTAATAATGGCGATATGAAAAAATGGCAGGGCTTGAAGCCCTGCCATTTTGTTGGGTGATCAGGTTATTTGATCTTCACCATTTTCTTGGTCAGGCTTTGGTTGCCTGCGGTCAGGCGGTAGAGATAGACACCGTTGGACACTTTTCTGCCACTGCGGTCCAGGCCGTTCCAGGAAACCTCGTGCATACCGGCAGCCTGCTCCTCGTCGCACAGGGTGGCGATCTCCTGCCCCACAATGTTGTAGACCTTCAAAGCCACCCGGGAGGCAGTGGGCAAGGCATAGGAGATGGAGGTATTGCTGGTGAACGGATTGGGCCTGGCCTGGTTAAGAATGACTGTTTTGCCGTAGACCAACGCCTCGGGCTCGCCATCCACCTTGTAGAAGGCCGTAATGCCGAACCATCTGAGCACCCTGGCGATGAACTCGGTCCGGGACAGCTTACCCGGGGAGTTGGAGGCCACCGCCTCCAAAGGAGTGGAAGAGAATACGGCCTTATAGACTCCGGTGGAACAGCGGATGACGCTGGAGCCGCCGATGGTCTTGAACTGGAACACCGATTCCGCTCCGGGCAGCGGATGCATCTTGTCTATGGATTTGTAGTTCCCGGCCGTCCCGCCGGTCATGATGGCCAGGGTATCCGGGGTGCCGTGGCTTATCGGCAGGGCCACCTGCCCGATGGAGTTGATGTAGGCCGCGGACACGTTGAAAGTGTCCGTGTAGTCCGCTTTAAGATAGCTGTTGTAAAATACCGCCGTGTCGCCGACGTTCTGGCCCAGGTTTTTGGAGGACAATAACAGATTTCCTCCCCGATCCAGGAATGCCGACAGGCTGTCCCGCTCCGTCTGGGTCAGGGTGGTCAGACTGTCATCGCCGGTGAACCATACCAGCACATCGAAGTTGCCCAGCGCCGACAGTACATCGGCCTTGCGGTTGTCCCAGTAGCCGTAGAGCACCCCGGTGGTATCCATGCAGGTGGTGTAATAGTCCCCGTAATCATTGGCCGGCAGGGCGTCGTTGACCAAGAGCATCTTATACTTGTGCTCGCCTACAAAGAAATGCCAGGGGGTCAGCGATCCGCCGGCCGGATAATAGCCGGCATTCCAGATGGGCTGCCCGGCCTGGTCCAGGGCACCGTCACGGCCGCTGACATAATACTGGACCATGGTGCCGGGGTACTGCGGGGGAATGGAGCCCGTATACTCGTTGGGGCTGCCGGTGGGAGACATCGGCAGGTAGTTCCAGCTGGTGTCGCCGGCGGTGAACGGTTTCACCCGGTAATAAAGCCGGACCTGGGATATGCCGGAAGTATCCGTCACTTGGGTGTACACCGGGAACGGTCCGGTATAAGAGGTGTCCATCCAGGTGGTGGTATTGGTTACCTGGGGCGGGACCCAATCGAATATCTTAAAGTTATTGTTGACCCCCGGAGCGGTGACCGGCTGATAGGAGTAATTGCCGGTGGTGCCGTCGGTAGCCTTGATATGCCAGGCCACCGTGATCGGATTGACCACCGGAAGTTCCTGGGCCGGGATCGTATAATAATATATCTGCCCAACTACGCTGTCTCTGGGGAAGGGCGCCCAGGCCGAGGCATCAAAGTCGAATAACCATAGGGAATCATTGGAGATGGGTCCTTCGCTCTTGAAGCTGGTCCATACCGGGAAGGGCCCCAGTTGGTCGGTATCGGCTATCAGCTGGGTGTTGTATGACCAGGGATCGATGATCCGGAAATGATTCATGGTATCCCGTTTGGTGGGATACTGTGCCCAGTTGCCCATGGTGTCGTAGGCCGTCATGAACCAGCTGACCTCCACCGGGGTCAGGGTATTGCCCGCCTGCCGGGGGATGCTGTAGTAGTAGAATCCGTCGGTCCCGACGCTGTCCCGGGGATAACTGGCCCCGCCGGCGATGTCGCTGTAGATCTCGTCGTTGTTCACCGTGTCGCCGTAGGCGGTGGTTAAATTTGTTTTAACTATGAAAGGCCCGGTATAAAAGGTATCCTTCAATGCACTGACGTTGGAGTACTCCGGCGAATAGATGGTGTTGATAAAACTGTAATAATTATTAGAGCCCGGATCCTCAACATAATCACCGGTGGAAGCATTTTCAGCATACAGGGAATAGCATACTTCGACCGGGGTTTCCAACCCTACGGGAATCATTGGGATGTCAAAGTAGAAAGTATCGCCCACCTGGGTGAATTCTTCTATCCAATAATCATTGGGATCGCCCCAGGAATAAGGCCAGGACCACGGCCCAAACCCAGCTGGTGGATTATAATAAAACCCAAGCATGGGGTAGTTAACTCCATCAGGACATTTTATAACCGCCCTGACGGTGTAAGGCCCGGCGTAGGAAGTATCAGGCCAGATGGTGGTCAGAGTAACTGACGGAGGGGCTGCGTTGACGGCAACAACAGCCAAAGCCAGAATGGCAGTTAAAAATATGAATTTACGCATCTTATGCCTCTCCTTATTTAACCAGGTTTAATCGTTTGGTCTGGGCAAACTTCTGCCCGTTGGCTCCGGTAGCCTCCATCCGGTAGAAATAGATGCCGTTGGCCACCGCCCGGCCGCTCTGGTCCGATCCGTTCCAGGTAATATTATGGTAGCCGGGATTCAGGTTGTCATCAACCAATGTTCTTATCTGCTGGCCGGTGATGTTGTAAACGACCAGCCTGACCCGGCTCTGGGCCGGCAGGGCAAATTGAATGTTGGTGGACCGGCTGAAGGGGTTGGGATTGTTCTGCCCCAGGCTGAAGTATCTGGGAGACGATGCCACCGGCTCCCCCTCCACCCCCTTCCATGAAGTTACCTGCAGATAGAACCAGGAGGAGAGGACGCTCTCGTTGGCCGGCAGTTTGTCATCAAAGGCGGTGACCGCGTAGTGATATATAGCGCCGTCGGCAATAGCTTTGTCCACAAAGTTATTCGTGGCGGCGGTGCCGATCTTGACCCATACCGGCAGGCCCACCTGCAGGGAGCGGTATACATTGTAGCCGGCCAGGTCTGGTTCGCTGTTGGCATCCCAGGCGCAGATCACGCTGTCATACTGCTGGGTGGCCGACAATCCGGTGGGAACCGCCGGAGGCATGTATTCCAGAGCGCCGGGCATCAGCCACTGGATGATCCGGGAGGCCAGGGTGTCGCGCTTCTCCGGCAAAGAGACCGCCTCGAACGGGAATGAGGTGTAGACCATCTGGTAGTTGCCGGAGGTGCCGTCCCAGTACCTGATCCCTATGAAGTTTCCGCCGTCGTCGGTAATGAAGCCGGCAGCGTCGCTAAAAGCCGGATCGGGGGTCAGGCCGTAGCCATAACCGGGGGTTGACCAGATCGAGCCGCCGCCATTGATGGGATCGTACAACAAGCTGTCGTATAATCCGTCTCCGATGGGATCGCCGGCCACCCCGGTACCGGTGTAGCAGGTGGAGCTGAACCAGCCGTTGTCCGGAGCCAGATGCAGGTAGTCGCTCCACAGGTTGGAATGAACCGTGGTATCCAGGGCCGGTGCGCTGAAGCCCAGATAGTTCTGCCCGGACATCCACAACTTTCCGCCGTTGTTCAGATATGATTTGATATTTTCCTGATCATAGGGGGTCAGGGCAAAATAGGATGCCCCCGCCCGGCCGTCGTAGTTGGCGCCCAGGTTCCAGATCACCAGCGGGAACTGCTCCAGGTAGCCGGCCGGCATACTCTTGTTATAACCAATAGTGGCTAAGCTATAGCGATATCCCAGATTGGCTAACGAAGCCTCCATATATTTGGTCCAAGACTCGTTCCTAATATCTACCGCGCTACCATCGTTATCAACTAGCAATACTGTATTGGGGCCGGGCAACGGTTCCTGTGTTTTCCCTGTAATTATAAAATTGTCCACATAAACACCCTCACCGCCATCATCTTTTTCATCAGTACACATGGCAATTCTTATTTGAACTGTTTTACCGATATAAGAATTAAGAGATATTGAACCGGTATACTTCAAAGCTTGTTCTAATGCAATCCAAACCTGTTGGGGTGTGGCTACATTATATTGGTCAGCCCAAACCCAAGTTTTTCCGCTATCGGAGGAAATCTCAATATCAAAATAATCCCAATCCCTAGTATATTCACTATAGGGTCCGGGGAAATCTACCCAAAGCGAAAAGCTGGCTATACAGGGCTGAGTTCCCTGCACCTTGCTCAAATCAATATAAGGTGAAATCAACGCATCCGAATAACCCCAAGAATGAAGAAACGTGCCTTCTTCGCCGCTATACCATGATTGGGTGGCACTTGTTGAACGATTTGTTGTTTTATGCCAACTTATCCTTGGTACTTTTACGCCTACTGTCCAACCATTTGTTCCACTTTCAGCATCGTCATAGAAAAAAGCACTTCCTGTGCTACCAGCATTTAAGGTGTCAATCTGTATATTATCAATATACCAGGCGCCGTTATATGGGCCGCCATCCTCATCGCATTCAGCCCAATCACTAACGGTAGAAAATCTGAGCTGCAGATTCTGCCCTTTATATGCAGTCAAATCAAAAACGACCTGTTGCCAGCCGCTATTTGAGCCGCCCCAACCTGCTACATTGTTAGTGCCCGAAGTCAGGCCCATATAATCCCACGCTCGCGAATCTGATAGGTTATATAGCTTATCAGAGGTATTCCTCAGTACATCGGGTGACAAAATAAACCAATTGGCACCACCGTCAATTGTGCCCCACAGGTTAACACAATCCCAATCATCTCCACCGCTGGGGCCCTCGACGCTGTAGTAGTGGTAAAATTTCAATAAAACCGTATCGGAAATTACTGTGGTTAAGTCAAAACTTGGCGAATATAGATATTGCACCCAAGCAATGCCATAACCCGGGGTGGCCAAATAAGCAGGATCGTATTTACCGCACCACCAGAGGTTGCCTGAATAAGCGCCTACAGGGCAATATGAATCAATATGCCAATAGGCTGAATCTTGTACTAAAATGTCTACCACCGACCAGCCCATGGTATCGGTTTCAAAGTTATCGAAAAAAACCGTATCATAGGTTGCTTTAGCAAGTGCATAATCAGTCTTGTTAAATTCCGTTTGTGTTGCCAACGGTTTAGCCCAAACACTTGAATAAATGCTCAATAAAAGCAAGAGGCTAATTGTTAAACATATTTTTTTCATTTCCTTCACTTTCATTAAATTTGTTTTACTTTGCACTTTATATTTATAATTCTCTTTCGAGAAATAACTTCTTATTAATAACCCATGGCACCATATTTCCCGCCCTTATAGTGCCATGGGCCGGTATTATTGGCAAACATACCTCGGATCTGAACAACTTACATTATCGGGGCAACAAGAACTACATGGCAACGCAAACATTGTATCACCTTTTTGACCATAATGCTGGGAACTTGTAAATGCATTTACACCCTTATTAAGCAATTCCATATAAATCACCTCCTCTCAAATTTAGTTAAGGGTATTTATCAATTCGTTAAATTTTATATTTAACCACTGTTCCCAATACCCACAAATTTCATTATTTGGTATACCAAGTCTTTTCCTGCTACTCGGGCAACCACCCATACACATAGGCACGTATTTACAACTCATACATTTTTCATTATTATTAAAAATATTATAGTTGAACCATTGCCAAAAAACCTCATTGGGCTGAAAGTCACCATCAACTATAAAACCAACAGAATCACTGTATCCAAGGGCTTCTGCACATTTGTATATTTTAAGTTTGGGCCCAATTATAAAACATTTATGGCTTTCTGCGCCACAATTAGTGTGTTTTATTTGAATCGGCATTTTATTAACAGTTTTAACTCTTTTATAATAATTATCTATATAACCTTGGATGTTTTGTAATTCAAAGCCATTGAGACAATCATTATCATTTTCTTTGCTAACAATGCCTCCTAAATAATTTTTTAACCTACCAACACTTATAACAATATTATTTTTATTGAAGATATCGCTTTTATTTTTCAATAACCTAACTATACCCTCGTGGTTGCTTTTATTTGTGTTAAACCTTACTGTAACTAACTCGAAATAACGTTGTGCAATAATGATAGAGTTTAATATTTTATCGAATGTGCCTTCACCGTTTTTTAATATTCGTTGTTTATTATGCGCATCCCTGTCACCATCTAATGTAATTTGTATTTTTTTTATACCACAATTAAATAATCTTTTAGCACAATCTTCGTCTAATAAATAACCGTTCGTTACTATAGAGTCACAAGCTCTTTTTATATTGTTGTTTTTACATATAATATCAATTTTATTAGAAATATTTTCTATAGTATCTACTTCAAGCAAGGGTTCGCCACCATACCATGAAATACCGAAATCATTGGGTTGACATATAAAAAGTTGTTTATCAATAAACTTATAAATTTCCTCGTATTCTTTTAAAGTTATATTTTCGTCCCTTTTATCCCTTTCAAAACAATAAGGGCAATTAAGGTTACAATTCAGCGTTGGTACAATTGTAACACGGAAATCTCTACTGTTAAAAACCCCTCTATAATATCTAAATTTAACTTGATCTATTTCATTAATTTTATTATTAATAATGAAACCGTTATTAATTAACAAATTATACTCGTCCGTTTCTAATTCATTTAGATCATTCAATTTTAATGTTATTTTTATTTTCTCAGCTTTTTCTTTTGTTAGTTTAATCAATGCTGTAGTAAAGGTATTATACAGCAGCGTCACACCTGCTTTATCTTCAAAAAATATGTTGTATTGCGAAGATTTATAAACATCCTTTTCCATACATTTCATTTTAGGATATTTGGCCCAAAATGTCAAGGATATATTTCATTAGGGCTTATAAAAATCGCGCCGGGACAAGGGCTAAAACTGTCACCAATCATGAATTCCCCGACAATTTTTCAATATAGCCCCTGTAGGGAGCCGGTGGCTATATAAAAGACTATGAATCAGAGGGCGGCGTCTATTATCAAGCGCCGCCCTCCGTTGCAAAATACAGGGACCTTATCTTAAGATCATCACCTTGCCGGTGGCCGAGAAATCCCCGGAGGTCATCTTATACAGGTAAACCCCATTGGCCGCTTTTTGGCCCTGGGAATCCTTACCGTCCCACGGCAGACTGTAATGCCCGGCCGGCTGGATGCCGTCCGCCAGGGTCCGCACCTCCTGCCCGGCGATGTTGTAAATTTTTAGGCTGACCTGTCCTGATTTTACAATTTGATATTTTATATTTGTCATTTGGCCAAACGGGTTGGGATAGGCCTTCTCCAAACGGTAGCTCAAGGGCAGGTCCCGGCCCCCGTACTCCACCAGCATCGGCCCGTAGTAGGTTTTGGTCCCGCTCAGATCCACCTCGGCCAACCGGTAATAATAAATCCCTGTTTCCAGTTTCCAGTTGTCTGTGTAGCTGTATTCATGCGGCTCGTTGGTGGTCAGATTACCAATAACTTTTCCCACCTCGGCAAAATTCCCGTCTTCGGTGGTTGACCGCTCTATCAGCCAATGATCGCAGTCCTTCTCGCTCTCGGTCCGCCAGCGAACCTCCACTTTATCTTTGACCTGCAGTGCCGTAAATGAGCTTAACTCGACAGCCGAAGGATAGACTAAAACTTTTTTCAGTTGGCTCCAATCCCCCCAGCTTCTTTTGCCATTATATCCGCGCACCCGATAGTAATAAGTCTCCCCTACTGTCCGTTGGCCGACAACATAACTGGGTATGGTTATGGAATTTGAAAGCGAAACAGCCGTCGAGTAAGCCGCTACCGGTTTTACATCATCGATATATATCCCGTCGGTGGCGGTCAGACCGTCGCCCACCAGACGGATGCGGAAGAACACCGACCGGTCGAGATATTTTGCGGGATCGATGGCGAAGGCCCTTCTGGTCCAGCTGAGGACATTGCCGTATAACTTTCCTAAAAGGTCCCACTGCCGGCCGTCGGTGGAGATCTCCACCCAGATGCGGTCGAAGGTGGTCATGGCCTGATAGCTGTAAAAGCTGAACGAATCGCTGGCCGAGCTGACCGGGTATGGGCTGGTGGTGGTGATGCTAGCAATGTTGTACTGGTTGCTGACCGCGCTGTAATAACTGCGGCTGCCGGAATACATCCTGACGGTGGAGGAGACAAAACCATTCAATGAAATATTGGGATTGGCCGAAGCCCCCACCGTGTCGGTGGCGGCATTAAAACCGGTCATTTCCTGCAATTCGTAAACCGAAGGATTCGACGCCGGATTCAGGAGGTTCCAGCTGAGGGCAACGGTATTGGTGGCTTTGCCTTTCAGCGGGAACGAAGGCGGATTGAAGGTCGGCGGCAGGACCGGCGGCGGCGAGGTGGTGCTGACCAGGCTGTCGGTGCGCAGGGCCAGGTACATGAATCCTTTGAGGGTCTGGGGACAGACCGAATCTATATGGCTGGGCGGGGTGTAGAAGGCGGTGTCCGCCTCCACGCAGTAGGGAAAGATCACCCGGCCCAATTGGGTCAGGCCGTAGCCGTAGATCCAGCCGTCGGAATCCCCGGTGGTGGGATACAGGGCCGAGCTCTGCATGGGCGAATAACTCTGGACGCTGCGGTACTTTTTGATCCGGGCCGCCGACTGCTGGCCGAAATAGCGCAATTCCAGGCTGTCCGGAGCCCGCTTGACGGTGGAATCCACATAGCCCAGGGGCCACAGCACCAGCTCGCTGTAAGTATGATAGGAGATGGACAGCACGATGTTATGTTCTTTGACCAGCTTCATCACGGCCTGCTGTTCCGGCTCGCCGCTGGGAGAGAATCCGTAGAAGACATCGTTGGAGGAATCGGGGCTGGTGTAGGGATTTACCGATCCACCCCAGGCCCCCCGGATGTCGCCGTCCACCGAGCCGTCGTAGCCCCGGTTGAGGTCAACCCCGTAGACCGTGGGGCTGTTCTGGCGGCGGTTCTTGCGCCACATCACCCCCGTCCCGTAATTGCCGCCGTTGTCGTAGATAAAACCGTCCGGGTTGACCAGCGGGGCAATGTATATCTCCCGGGTCTTGATCAGGGTGGAGATGGAATCGGTCCCGGCCGGGTTGTAATTGTTGGTCAGGTAATTGGCGAGGTACAGGCAGATCTCCGGCGTCATCCATTCCCGGGCGTGATGATTCCCCATTATCAGGATGCCGTGGCGCGAATTATCACTGACCGCGGGATTGTCCGAGATCTTAAGGCACCATACCTTGCCCCCCTGGGCCGCCACGGTCAGGGTATCCAGCCTGGTGATGGCCGGATGGTCGGCCGCGATCTGCTTCAGCTCGGCCCGGATGCCGTCATAGGTATGATAGGCTGCCTTGCCGCTGTAGGGGGTTACATCCCGGGGAGAGCTCATCAATACCTTGTAAACCAGCCCGGCCCCAGCTATCCGCCACAGTTGGTCGGGCAAAATGACGATGTCGGCGTACTCCCCGGGCCGGTAGGCGGCCACATCCAGGCCATATCCGATATGGGCCAGCCGTTCGGCTGCTGCCGGATCGGAGATGTCCACCCGGATCAGCATCTTGTCGGCGCTGTCCTGACCATAGGCTGTTGCAGACGATATAACCAGAGCAGCCATAAAGATCAAAACGATTTTCATATCTTTGCTTTTAAGCATCCTTTTCCTTAATTTCAATTGACCGGATTATACCATGCACTGGCATAAAATGACAGCCCGACTTGAAAAATCGGACTGTCATTTATAAGTTTTATATTACCTTAAGATCATCACCTTCTGGGTGGCCGAGAAATCCCCGGAGGTCATCTGGTACAGATAAACCCCGTTGGCCGCTTTTTGGCCCCGGGAATCCTTGCCGTCCCAGGGCAGGCTGTAATGACCGGCCGGCTGGATGCCGTCCAGCAGGGTCCGCACTTCCTGCCCCAGCACGTTGTAGACCTTGATCGAGGTCCGGCCGGTATTCTTCAGGGCGTACCTGATGGTCACGCTCGAGGCCGCCGGATTGGGATAGGCCTTCCCCAGCTGATAGCTCAGCGGCAGGTTTTTCCCTCCGAACTCCACCAGCATCGGACCGTAGTAGGTTTTGACCCCGCTCAGATCCACCTCCGCCAACCGGTAGTAATATATCCCCGTCTCCAGATCGGAAGCATCGGTATAGACGTACTGATGAGGCTCGTTGGTAGTCAGGTGCCCGGTTACCTCGCCAAGCTTGGCAAAGTTTCCAGACTCTTCCGTTGACCGCTCTATCAGCCAATGATCGCAGTCCTTCTCGCTCTCGGTCCGCCAGCGGACCTCGACCGTGTTGTTGACGGCCATGGCGCTGAAGGAGGTCATCTCCACGGCATTGGGCGATATGGTAAACCCTGTGGAAGCTGCAATATCGCCGGCCACAGTAAGCACATAGGGCTGCGGGCCGTTGTTGATGGCCCGGGCGTTCACGGTTACCGTATAGGTGACATTGGCCTTGGTGGCCGAAGCCGGCAGCCAGACCACCTCCTCGCAGTTCACAGTATCCTTGGCTCCGCCGGTGATGGAAAAGCCGTTGCTGGCCGGCTGGCCGAAGACGTTGCCATAATAGGTATTCCCGCCGCCGGTGACGGTAAGATCCAGGTCGTTGACGGTGATGTCGGTGGCCCCGGGGGTGCCGGGATAATCGAAATATGACAGGACGAACTTGAGGGTCTGGGTGCCGGAGGTGCCGGTGGTCACGGTAAAGGTCTTGCTCTGTCCGGAAGAGCTGAAACCGACCGTGGCATCCTCCAGGGCCGACTTTCTGGCATCGCCGGCAAAGAACAGGGCATCATCCAGCACCACTCCTCCCCAGCCCTGGCCCTGGGAGGGAAGGTTCTGGGTCCCGGTCTGGCCGACGGCATCGATGCTGTAGGCCCCGTTGAAATTCCTGGTGGCCAGCATCATCATGGCCTTGATCAGCGATCCGGAGGGATTGGCGATGGCGTTGGCCGGCACCTTGGTCCCGGTGGGATACCAGCCCTCGGTCAGGTACTGCCGGACCAGGGCCCCCATCCCGGCCATGGTGGGGGTGGACATGGAGGTTCCGCCCATGGTCATGATGCCGGTATTGTTGGTGGTCAGGCTGCCGTCGGAATCCACCGACCAGATATACCATCCGCCGGCCCCCAGCAGGGTGGGACGACGCAGGCCCTCGTCGGTCGGACCGTGCGAGGAGAATTCGGCCACATCTAAAAGTTCGTTGCGGTCGGCAGTGCCGTTGACCGCCCAGGTGGTAGCCGTTGAACCAAAGCCGGATTCGCTGGCCCCCACGCAGATGATGTTCTTTCCGGTGGCCGGGCTGTTCACCCGGTCGCCCGAAGTGTTGGAGTTTCCGGCCGAGCGGAACATGGCGTAGTTCTTGTGGGTCCAGGCCACCTGGTCCAGCTGCTGACAGTTCAGGGTGTAGGCCGAGGAGCCGCCGGCGCTCTGCCCCCAGGATGAGGAGTGGATCCGGGCCCCGGCGTTGTAGGCCCACAGGTATATTACGGAATAATCGGTGGGCAGCACCAGGGCGTCGCTGGCCCCGCCGATGTCGGTAAAGGCTATCCGGCACTTGGGGGCCATGCCCATGGCCCGGGGCAGCGAAGCCTGGGTGGTCAGCCAGCCCAGGCTGTCGGCTCCGATGGAGCCGCTGGTGTGGCTGCCGTGGCCCGAGGAGGTCAGGTCAAAGGTGTCGGCATGGACGTTGTAGGCCACGATCTTGCGGTGGGCGTTGGTGCTCTCACAGATGGTGTCCTTGTCCTTGTCGTAGACCGGTTTCAACGAGGCATCCCGGAAATAGATGTTGTCCCAATCCATGCCGGTATCATCGTCGCCCACGATCTGCCCCTGGCCGTACAGCCCCCGTTTGTAGATCGGCATTTTCAGGGAATCGTCGGCCGTGTTGATGGTCAGCTTCGATTTCCAGGAATCGGCCGCCGCCCTCATGCCGGTGGAATCCAAAGACTGGTTGATCCAGCGGCTCCAGGCGTTGTGCAGCACCGGCTGGTAATAGCGCTCCACCCAGAACACCTCGGGATAATTGGCGAACTCCTTGGACAGCTCGACCGCCCGGTCCGAGGGAAGGGATATCTGGACGATGTTGCCGCCCTCCTGCAGCCAGCGGACATCCATCATTCCCTTTGCTTTTTGGCCGACCGAAGGCAGATCCTCCTTATCGAACAGTGCGATGTTCAGCATGATCCGGCCGGGCTCGTCCTGGGCATAAAAATTAGGCGCCGACAGCAGATCCGGGCTGATCCGGAAGGCCGGCTGGTAATAGCCCACAAATTGGACGAAGGGCAGCTTTTCGATCTTTGATCTCACCTCGCCGTTCATTTTGACTATCTGACCATAATTGGGGATGTAATCGCTGTGGATCTTCCCCCCGACCCTACTGACCTCGCTTCTCCAGGCATCCTCCACCGGCCCGGTGAACTGGACTATATACCAGTCGGCCTCGGTGGATTTTGGCGCCCGCTCCAACCCCAGTTTGGCGTAGGAGGGCATGCCATTGGCGGTGGAAAAATGCCCGATCTTGAATTTAAGAACGCTGGGATCGGAGGCCAGGGTCAGGGATGCCGCCACCAGCAGCACCGACAAGACCAGAAAAGTTTTCTTATGCATTTATAGCCCCTTAATTAATTTTTAATTTTGGTATATCTTTCTTTTATTTATATACAAGCAATAAATATGCCATAACCGACATATCTTAACTCATTACATCACAAAGAGTTTTTCCTAAAATTAAAATTATGTGAATTTAATGCGATGCATTAATTGCAGAATTAGCAATATTTGCAATTTACTTATAAAATATTATAATATTTATTACTTACCTATTTAAGTTCTTTTTTTGAATTATCGCTAAATATATATCATCAACGCCAGCCATTAAATAAGACCGCCCGCCCCCTTTTATATCAAACATCATCGGCAGGAAGGACAGCAATTTGTCATTCCCTCCCCTGTCATTCCAGCGCAGGCTGGAATCCAGGGCCTGGATGCCCGATTTCCCGGGCATGACAACAAGGACGTTCAAAAAACGAGTATGGATTATTCCCTATTCAATTGCCAAGTTAATAAAAGGGCGGTGTTCATAAAGAACGCCGCCCTTTTAAGATGTTGTTAAATGCTTACCTCAGCAGCATCAACTTTCTGGTGGCGCTGAAATTCCCCGAGATCAATTTATAGAAATAGACCCCCTTGGCCGCTTCCCGGCCGCTGTTATCCCTGCCATTCCAGCTTACGGTATAATTATCGGCAGCCTGCCTGGAATTTACCAGGGTCTTCACTTCGGCGCCCATAATGTTGTATATCGTCAGACTGGTATGTCCCGGATCTTTTAAAGAGTATCTGATGGCCACTTTGCCGGTGGTGGGATTGGGATAGCTCTGCTCCAGCTTATAGTCAATTGCCCGAACCGGCCCGGAATAGCTTACCTGGATCGGCCCGAAGGTGGTTTCCTTGCCGGAGACATCGATCTCCACCAGCTTGAAGTAATATTCCCCTACCGCGGGAATGGAGGCATCGGTGAACTGGTAGTTGCTGGTCTCATAAACGGTGCCATTGCCGTTTACCGTGCCGACCTCGGCGAAGGATCCCTCCGCCTGGGTCGAGCGTTCGATCCTCCAGGACTGGCAGTTGATCTCGCTGGCGGTCTGCCATGACAGCAATATCCCTCCGGAAGATGGCGCGGCGGTAAAGCTGGCCAGGCTGACCGCGCCGGGCAGGCTGACGGTGGAGGCGAAATTGCCCCGGACGAAATTGGACTTGGTGGCCGTCACCGTCAGCTGGCCGGCATTGGCGGGGTTGATGGTGAAGGAAGCGTTGCCGCTGGCATCGCTCAGTTTGGAGGTGCAGATGTCGGTGGCCTTGGTCGATCCGTCCTTGGCCGGAACATTCATGTACAGCCCCACCAGGGCGCCCTGGACGTTGGTGTTGTTCTGCTTCTTGACGTTGACATTGAAGGTCTGGGAACCGGTATTGATGTTGGCATTATAGGTCACGTATTTGAAGGTGTCCGGCACCTGCGAGCAGAAGGTCATGAAGGGATCGCCGAACACGTGGAACAGGTGGCAGGTGAATTCCTTGTAGTCGGCCGGGATGGCCGGGTCGGTATAGGTCTGGGTCATCAAATGCCACTTGCCGGAGACCAGGGCGAAGGCCGGCCGCAAATCCTCGGTGTAGCGGTCGTAGGTCTGGCCGGCCCCGGCGTTGGGCACATCCCAGTTGTTGGTGCTGTTGAAGTTGGGCCACATCCCGTCCATGATCCCCATGATCAGGGCATCGTTGACGAAGGAGTAGGAGACCTCGGTGGCGCACATCACCCCCAGGGCCCCGTAACGGCTGCGGTGGAACAGCTCGGAAAAGGAGGTGGGGGCGGTGGTGACCTGGAAGGCCCCGGTCTGGCAGTTCATGGAGAAGACGAACGGCAGGTTGGTGTTGGTCAGGCTGGGAATGTTGGTGCTGGTGAAGGCCGGCTCGCCCCAGCCGGTGTACATGCCGTGGTCCCGGTGCATGATCATGAAGGTGCCGTTGTTGATGGCCGATACCACCCCGGCCCCGGTGCCGGTGTTCCAGACCATGCCGGAGGGCACGGTATTGGCGATGTAGCCCTCTCCGGCCGTGCCGTAGGCCGCCACCAGGGCGCTGGGGTTGGTGGTGGACCAGGGGTCTCCGCCCACCGGACCCGAAGCGTCCACCAGGGCATACTGCTGCTGGGTGGTCTTGCCTAATTTATTCTTTAGGAAGCCACGGACGATCTCGGAGCACATCCCGAACCAGCGCTCGTCCTGCCAGCCGGCCGCCGACAGCGGCAGGTTGTAGAAGGTGGCGCTGGAGGGCGGGGCGGTCTCATACCGGATGATCTTCCGCACCATGGTGGAGCAGTGGGTGACGGTCTGGGCCGGCATCCGGGCGAACACCATCTCCGGAGCCCCGCCGTTGTCCCAGGTGGAGGCGGTGTTGGTGATATTGATATCGGCGAAGACATTGTCCGAGACATACTGGGGGTACCCGCCGGGGTGCAGCATAAGTTTGGACGAGGTCAGGCCGTAGGCCTTGCCGGAACTGGCTATGTCTGACATCATCAGCACCGCCAGCGGCTTGGTGGTCCAGGTGTTATAGGCATTGTCGATGAAGGCTTCCACCGAATCCGGGGTGGTGCCGGTCTCGGCGGTGGTGAATATGCCGGTCTTGATCCCCTGCTTCTTGCGGAACAGCTTTAAAGTATCGGCCCAGGCGATGAAGATGGGATCGTTCGGCACTATGATGATATATTCAAACTGGCCAGCCTCCTTGGAGGGATCATCGGCGGCCAGCTTCTCGTGGATCTCGGAATATTTGGTGGGTTCCAGCGAGCTGTAGTTGATGATGTTCTGCTGCAGGATCCGCTCGAACATCGGATGTCGGTAAAGGTCGTCGCCGAACCCGCCCTTGCCCCCCTCGAAGGTGACCTCGACCTCCATATCGCGGCGGACGATCAGCTCTTTGGTGACCGGGTTATATCTGAAAGGCGCCAGCGACAGAATGAATACGTCAACTCCCCGCATCTTTTGGACCGGGGACTTGATCACGAAATCGCTGGGGAAGAATTCGTTCTTGGAATAGACCACGGAATTTTTAGACAGTGGCTTGAACACCTTGTCCTGCTCGGTGGGGATCTCCATGCCCGGCGCGATGTCGATATTCTGAAATCTCTCCTCGCGGTAGGACAGGATCTTCACCCTGGGCGTCGCCCCGTTGGGGACCGCCACATAATTGCTGATCACCGGCAGGTCGGGATAGCCGGCGCCGATGGGCAGGATCGAGCCTTCGGTTACCACCGCCTGGGCCTTGGCTCCCTCAACATCCTTTTCCTCGAAATTGAAGCTGTTGACGGAATAGACCAAATTCAAGCTGCCCTTGGTCTGATTCTTAACGCTGATGCCGCGTTTTGACCAAGAGTCCTTATAGGTAATGGTCTGGGTATTGGCAGCCCAGGAAATTCCGCAGATCGAAACCAGCAAACCAGCTATCAACAACTTATATTTCCCCATCGTCCCTCTCCTTGAATAATTTATATTTACAATGATTTTATGTTGCAATTATTATACCATTACTTAATATTTATTTAGTCTATAACTCATTGGTTATCAATAATATAGGAATCAATATTTTTATCATTGCCCCCGCTAATATTAAAATATGCAATATTACATGCTAATCTGCTAATTAACAGCGAGTTATGCGTAGTGCAATAATTGCTTTTCAACTCTTTCTTGACTTTTCTAAACTTTGGATCAAGTACGCATCCGGTCCATATTATCATATATTTTGGGGCTTAATTATTAACGCGGCAATTGAATAGGTTAATAATACCAATTGTCATGCCATTCCCGCATCAAGTGCAGGATAAAATCCGAATGGCATCCCGACCTGGATTCCCTCTGGAAGCCTGCCCTGAGTAAGGCAAGCAAGCCCTGCTGGCTCAGGGTTTATGCTGAATGCAATGAAGTGCTGGAATGACAGGGGCGGGAATGACAAGTTGCCGGGTTTAATCGCCGGTGTAATAATATCCTGGCAAACGTAATAGAATCTTGCATAGGCGGGGTCGGCCTACAGGGCCAGAGTATATGCCGAAAATGATCTGCCGCAGTCCCCTTTCGTCCCCCAGATCAGGCCGCGGTAAAATATGCGGCAAACGGATCAGTTTATTTTATATAAAGTCTTTAGCTTTCTCAAATTTTCGGCGGCCTCCGAATTTGGATCTATGGCAGCCCCTTTTGACAGATACCTGACGGCCTCCCGGGGCCTCCCCCGGGTGATCAGCATCATGCCCATCCGGTTATAGGCCCAAGTGTTCAGCGGGTCTATGGACTTCAAAATCTTGGCGTAATATTTTTCGGCCGCTTCGTAATTTCCTTCCCTTTCGCGGATATATCCGATATTGCAGTAGGCCTCGGTGATGTTCTTGTCCAGGGCGATGGCCTTTGAATATTCCTCCACCGCCTGGCTGTTTTGCCCCTTGGTCAGGTGGATATTCCCCAGATTGTTGTGCAGGCTGGCATCCTGGCCGTCAATGGCCAACCCCTGCCGGACGTAACTCTCCGCCAGGACCAGATCCCTCTGGTAATAATAATTGAAGGCCGCCAGATAGGGGGTTACCATGCGGGGATTTTGTTCCATGGCCCGGGATAATTCCTGCTGAAATTTATCCGCCGGCGCCGCTGGATCGGTGAAGATCGGGTTGATATATTTATATTGGTATTTCAGGATAGGGTCGCCATGCTTGCCGATCCTTTTGGCGAACACCAGGCAGATATCATCCCAATATACCAGGGCCCACCGGCTGCTGCCGGATAGATATTCATGCAGTCGGCTGCTGAGGGATTTCCCGCTGCGGGGATAGCGCAGCAGAGCCAGGTCCACGCCATATCCATTCATCAGGGCGGTGTCCCCCTTGATGATGGATACATAATCCTCCAAAACATGCCTGAAGGGCGACATCCGGCCGTCGATGAAGACCGGGACATGGTTCCAGATCAGATAACCGCCGTCCATAAGGTCGTTAAGGATCTTGGGATCGGGAAAATTCTCCTTTACGAATCTCGTCCCCTCCACCGGAAAGGCCCGGCCATCCAGTCCCAAGGGATGCGTCCCGGCAGGCTTTTCGGTGAATCCCGGGCCTAACAGGACCCCGGCCAGTGCGACGCCCAGGCAGGCCGCCCAGAAAAGCGGTTTGGCCGATAGGTTGGAATATTTCCGGAATAATTTAACGGAAAAACCGGTGAGTATCTGGCTCCAGTTTGCCGCCGTGAACCCCAGGGTGGCAAAGACGAAAAGCGGGACGAACCTGACGGCATAAAAGGCCAGGTAGAAAAATGCCAGCCATAACAGCAGGCTGGACAACCGGAAATTCCGCCAGTTTAAGATGATCCCCAGGGCGGAGAAGGCCATCCAGCCCAGGCCCCATCTTACCGCGGCATCGCCCATGATGGAAGGAGAAAAGATGGAGGTATATTCATGGATGGTGCCGTAGATCAGCCGGTCAAACTCGATCAGCCGGGGGTCGAAATAGAATTTAAAGAAGGGCTTGACCAGGGAGATCCCGTAGGGGTTGATCAAGGTAGCCAGACAGGCGATCAAAAACCCCAGGATCAGTATCCGGAAGGGTGACCAGCGGCCCTGGCGAAAACCGGTCAGCAGGGAATCCAGTAGGTATATGAATAGAACCACCAGGCCGGACATCAGGCCCAGATGGGAATTGGCCCACAGCATGAAACCGGCGGCGGCGATGATAAGGAAGGCTCTGGCCGATATACCGTCCCGCTCCAGCAGATCCAGCAGAAAGATCTCGGCCGTCAGGGCCAGAAAGGTTACCAGCTGAACCCGCTCGCTGAAGCCTATCCGGCCGGCCATCACCGCCAAAGCCATGACCAATAGGGTTATCAGCGGGTTCAATCCCCGTCTCCGGGACGCGATTATTCCTATAAAAAAGATCAGGTTAAGCAATAGGATCTTTAATATCACTATCCCCGGGAAGCCGGCGAACTTGTGCAGGCCGTGAAGGATGACCGACGGCAGCCATTCGTGCATCACCCAGGGCTGGCCGTTAGCGGTATGGCTCCAGAGATCGGTATGAGGTATCTGGCCGCTTTCGGCGATATGGCGGCCGGTGGTCAGCATGATCCACAGATCGGGATCGGACACCGGGGTCAATGAGAGCCCGGTGATCAGCACCAGCAAGGAGCCGCCGGCCAGCAGCCATTTCCAGTTATTTCTCATCAACAGTCAGAACGATACGGTTTGGAATCAAATAAAAAGGCTTTCTCCATTACGGAGAAGGCCTTAAAACAGATGGCGCCCTTTTGGCGGCCATCAATCGTGGCCCTGGACAGATAAGGCCCTTTTTACTTCCTCTTCCTGTATATAGCCCAGTTCCACCAGGCACTCTCCGATCCGTTTCCCGGCGCCCTGCATCTGGTGCCGACGGGCTTCATTAATGTGCTCTATGGAAACGTAGCCCAGGGAGACCATGATCTCCCCGATCATCTTATGCGATCCCATCATTGTAAATATTCCATCCAATTAGATTTATTTTCAAGCCCTGGTTAAACTAACCGCCGCCGATAGACCAGCTTGACGGGGAAACTGGTGTAAACCACTGAAACACGGAACTACTGAAAATAAAACCCCTCCCCGCTAAAAACGCGAATACTCGCGAAAATTATTAAACTCGATCTTTCGCACTGGTTATTATTCCAATAATTCAGTGTTTCCATACCTGCCTGACGTTGGCCGAATGGCCGGTGGTTTCGATACGCTTTTTATGCTACTCAATCACCGGCTGTATCGAGACCAGGAAGGCCGGCATACACAAGCGTGGTTAAACTTGTCCTGTCTGTGTGCCGAACTTTGGTTCGCCTGATTTAAAGAAGGGCGGCGTCCATGTCGGAACGCCGCCCCGGGGTGGGATGGTTTATCTCAAGACCATCATCTTCTTGGTGGCATTGAACTCTCCGGAGTTCAGCTTGTAGAAGTACACTCCGTTGGAGACCGTCTGCCCCTGGTTGTCCCTGCCGTCCCAGTGGATCGTGTAGAAGTTGGCATCCTGTTTGGCGTTCACCAGGGTCTTGACCTCTTCGCCCAGCAGGTTGTAGATCTTCAGGCTGGTCTGGCCGGGATTCTTAAGCGAGTACTTGATGGTGGTCGGCCGGTTCCCGATGGGGTTGGGATAATTCTGGGCCAGGGCGTATACCGAGCCCACCACCACCGAGATCGGTCCGTGATAGGTCTTCTCTCCGGTCTTGGAGACGTCGACCAGGCGGTAGTAGTACACGCCAACCGACGGAACTTTGTCGGTGTAGGAGTACTTGTCACCGTAGGGATTGGTCCCGTCCACGTCGATGGACCAGACATTGGTGAAGCTCTCGTTGTCGACCGAGCGCTCCAGCTCCCACTTGTAGTTGTCCATCTCGGAGGCGGTCTGCCAGTTGATGGTCACCGCATTGCCGCCGGACAGGACGCAGGCGAACTCTGTCAGCTCCACCGCGGTGGGGATCAGGGGAGCGCTTACCGAGGCGCCCCAGGTTCCCTCGCCGTAGTAGTTGAGGGTCTTGATGGTGTAGACATAGGCGATCTTGGCTCCGGCGCCCACGTCGGTCCAGGTATGAGTGGCCGGTCCGCCGTAAACATTCTGGACCCTGATCCGCTCATCGGCCGAGCTGGGCGGGGTGGTGGTTCCCGGGGCCTGGCGGTAGATGATATACTGGGCCACCTTCTGGGCGTCGTCATTGGACTTCCACCAGTCCAACCGGTTGTCGGCGCCGGTGTCGGTCACCTTGACGCTGTCCGGAGGAGTGGGCAGCACGAAGTCGGTCATGTCAACCTTGTAGATCTTGCCCTCGTCCATGGAGGCGCAATACAGGTAGAACCTGGTGCCGGCGGCGCCGGGGACGAAGGCGGCCGATCCCACCGGGGCGTAGGGCACGCCGGCGGCGTTGGTGGCCTCGATGGCCGAGCCGTAGGTGCCGTAGGAGCCGTAGCTGGACGGTCCGGGCATGATATCTTGAGTGGTGGCGTTGACGGCACTGCGGCGGAACAGATAGTTCATCCATACCGAGGAGGTCCAGATGCTGGAGCCGTCGTATTCCAGGGCCCGGCCGTTCCACCATTCTCCCTTGCCGTTGATGGTGTTCGCCGAAGCTCCGTCATCGTCCCAGCTGTAGCCGTAGCGTTTGACCGCGGTGCCGGAGGCCGGTTTGCTGTAGACCATCAGGGATTCGGAATACATCTCGTAATTTTGCCAGTAGGCCCACAATGAATCGCCGGCGATCAGGTTCGGACCAAAGGTGTCTATAACCGCAGGACCCATGGCTATGCCGCGGATGCGCTTCATCGGGGTGCCGCCCCAGGAACAGTTGGGGGCCAGGAAGCCCGATACATGGGTGGTGGCGCGGTTGGTCTGGATGATGGAATCCTGCAGGGATATCCACAGGTTCTTGGCATTGTCGATATCGATGCCGCCGCCATAATGCGCGGCCGAATGCCACGGACCATGGTTGTTGGCCGAGCGGATGGTGTCGCCGCCCACGCCGCCCACCAACGGGCTATTGGTGGTATTCTTCTTGACCGCATAGATCCTGGTCTGGAAGGTGGCGTTGTCCAGGTTGGCGTTGCATAAGAACAGGGTATCGGCCAGTATGGCCACCGAGGAGGGCTGGATCCGGTATCCCCAGGTGGTTCCGCCCACCCGGATATCGGTGAAGTCGTAGCTCTTGACCACCTGCAGGCCGCTGACCCTCAGGCCGAAGTTGCTGGTGGTGCTGTAGGCCGGGGTGGTGCTGCGGAAGATGACCCCGAACACTATGTCGGTGAACTTGGGGACGTCCTTTTTGATCTTGACCACGAACGGGCCGCTCTGGGCCTCGGCATTGGTGGCCAGGGCCCCGCTGCCCACCGTTACCGTGGTAAGGGGGCTGATGCTCTCCACATAGGCTCCGCCGCTGACCACATACAGCGAACAACGGGCCCCGGCGGTGATGGCGGTGCCGGTGTTGCGGAAGGTCACCTTAAGGGTGTCGGTCTCCCAGGGATCCAGCATGGCATTATTGTTGTTGGCGGTGTTCACCACGATGGGATCCTTGACCACTACCGATACGTATCCCACCGAGGGGGCGGTAACCAAGCCGGTGCGGGCCACCCGGAAGGTCATGGTGGGGCCCTCGGCCGAAACGTCGTAGATCCAGGGGCCGTTGCCGTTGCCGTTGCCGGCGCCACGGTTGGTCTTGCAGTTGGGGCTGGACAGCGAATCTATGGCGTTCTCGGTGTAGCCGCCGGCCGAGAAGTCGTTGGCCGAATAGCAGGCGTTGCTGGGATTGCGGGGGAAGTTGGAATCGCCGGCCGCATAGTTGATGTTGGGATTGAAGCCGGGCTGTTCCACCCAGGAGTAATAATACTTTTCGCAGGGCGGGCCGTCGTTGAAGCGGGTCTGGAGCCCCATCCGGGTGTCGATATGGGTGATGATCAGGCCGCTCTCGGAGGTGCCTATCTCATAGGGTGGGGTCCGGCTGCGCAGCTCCACGAAGAACACCTGGCCGGAATCCCGGAAGGCCATGTTGCGGACCCGCCACAGGCGGATGCCGCTGGTGGGATTGCCCCGGCGGGCCTCTCCGGAGGAATCCAGGGCGGCGATGGTGTACTGACCGTCGCCGCGGTAGGCGCTGGAGATGGAGTCGGTGTTGCCCACCGCGCCGCTGGTCAGCCAGCCGTCAATCGAGCCGATGGCGCCGTCAACGTCATAGACCAGGTGGCCGCCGGGGAACGAAGGCTGGTCGCCGCCCTCGATGCCGTTCCAGGAGCCGTTGTCCATCAAGGACCATTCGCCCCAGGGGGTGCCGGAGTAGCCGTAGTCGTACAGGTCGGGTCCGCCGATCTGGTGGAACATCTCGTGAGCGAAGACTCCCAGCTGGCCGTTCTGGGGGCAGACGATAAGCTTGCTTATGGTGACGCCGTCCCTGGTGCCAAAAGAGCCGGTCATGGACATCGACCAGATATCCCTGGTGTCGCCGGATTCCTCCTGGCCGGGGCCGGGGTGGACCAGGATCAGGCCGTCGGCCACACCGTTATTGTCCTGGTCGTAATCCACCGAGGCATCGGCTCCATTCAGCGCCGGAGTGTAGTAGGTGGATGATGGAGCGCCGCCGGAGGCCACTGCGTTCGCTCTGGTAATGCCGGTGGCCACGATAGCGGAAACGCTGCCATACCACCAGCACTTTTTATAGGTGAAATCGTAGTAGTAGTTGCTCATCCCGCCCACCCCGGTGGAATCCGGGACATAGGGGGAGATGGAGTCGCCGAAGGCCAGGAACCAGAAGAACTTGGTGTTGGCCAGGGCGTGGTTGTTGGTCGCGGTGGCATCGTAGGGGAAGCGGCCGTAGGGATTCTGGCCGGCCTTCTCGGTGCCGGAATACCAGGCAAAGGTGCTGTCGGAGAAGTCGCCCAGCACCATGTTCATGTAATTACGTCCGGAGGCCGCCTTGGTGGGATTCTCCTTGGTGCCGCCCACCCCGTAAAGCATATCGGTTGACCACTTGTGGCGGGTATCCAAGGGAACATTGATGATCCGGTTGGCATTATAGGGAATGGCCGCCACGGCCGCGGCGCTGGGCCGCAAATGCCTGGTATAAGGACAAGCGGTTTTGTTGGCCCTGAGATTGGTGGCCACCAGCAGACCGTTCTCCTGCTTGGCATAGGTCCACCAGCCGTCCTTGTCCTGGATGATGGAATAGCCATCGGCATCCTCGGCAAAGTGGAAGTGTTCATCGCCCTTGAGGACGCCCACAAAGGACGATCCGTCGGGCTGATTCAGCCTTACCGGCCGGGGTTTAGCCGGAATGGCAAAGCTGGTGCCGGCTATGGCCACGATCATGATGATCGCTAAAACCATAGTCAGAAATCTGAACCTTGACTGCATCTTTTGCTCCTTTAAAATTAATTTTTGTTTAAAAATTCTTAGATAATTGCTATTAAATATATGCATTAATTATGCCATACATATAATTAATATTAATTAATGTCTAATCTTTTGAAAATCAATATGTTGCTTTATTTATTACCCGTCTCATATTTTCGATCAACTGGATGATTTTGTGCAAATATTACCTTTATATATGTATATATTATTATCTCTTTGTTATTCAATTAATTAGAATATGCGCATAAATTGCATTATGTCATTTTTTGTACTGAAGGATATCTCTAAGATTTTTAGCTGACTCGGAGTTCGGGTCAATTTTTGCGCCTTTTTGCCAATATTTCATGGCTCCCGCCCTGTTGCCGGACTTCATCTCGATCATCCCCAGGCGGTTATAAGGCCAGGCATCTCCCGGGGTAACCTTGGTGGCAATGGTATAAAGCCTGATCGCTTCCTTGGTATCCCCCTTGGCCTCCATCAAATACCCCCAATTGGTGTAGGCCAGCCCCAGGTTCACGTCAATTTTGACCGCCTTTTTATAAGATTCGACGGCCTCGCCCACCCTTCCTTGTCTTAAATAAGCATTGCCCAGATTATTATACATCATCGCATTATATGGATCGATCTTTATGACCTTTTGGAACTCCCGCTCGGCCATCTTGGCATCGTTGTGATAGAAGAAATAATTTCCCGCCAGGGTGTGCGGCATCAACAGGGTTGTATCTTCGGCAATTCTCCTGGTCAGTTCCCCCAGAAACAATTTCGGCTCCAGGCTGAAATCCGGGACTGCCGGATTGACATATTGGTAACTGTATCGGTCGATCATGTTTTTATACTTTTCGGCTCTGCGGACATACACCAGGCAGGCATCATCCCAAAACACCAGGGCCCATCCCCCGGTGGAGATGATCTTTTTATTGAAGCGGTCAAAATCCTCGGTCTGGCTGGTCTTGGCATAGGGCAGGAACAGCCAGTCGATGCCGTATTTATCCAGCAGGCCCAGATCGCCCCCCAGGATCCTGAAATGATCCTGCAGGACCCGGATGCCGAAATAGGGCCCGATCCGGCCGTCCACGAACACCGGGATCTCCTTCCATAACAGGTATCCGCCGATGTCAAAATCGTTGAAGACCTTTCCGCCCTCCCGGTGCTGTTTGATAAAATCCGCCGCCTTATCGGAATACATCCGGGGCTTCCACCCCAGCTCCACCCTCTGCCAGATATGCTTTCCGGTCCGCTGGTACAGCCCGGCCCCGGTCAGAACCAACAGAACCAACCCAGCAAACAATACGTTTTGCGGAATCCTGAATTTTGAATTCGTAATTTTAAATTTTGAATTTAATGCACTGAACGCCCCCTGCCAGTGCCAGCCCACCCCTATCAGGGTGATGAAGACCTGCAGCCATAGAAAGCGGGCATAGCCGATGGCCCAGTAGGTGAATAATATCCAAAGAAGCAGAAAAGAGAATTTCAGTCTTCTCCAGCCTATCAATATCCCGATAGCCGAAAATACGATCCATATCATTCCGTATATCACCAGGGGCTCCCGGGAGAAGCCGGGAGACAGCAGCGGCTGATATTCCAAAAGGCTGGAGGTTATCTGGGCATCTGCCTTTTGCAGCTCCGGCCGGAAGTAATAGCTCAGCGTCAGCCAGACATTGTCAAACCCATAGGGGTTCAGGCCGGTAACGGCAAAGCCAGCCACAAAGGAAACGACCGGTTTTTTGACAAGACCCCAAGCTTTCTTTCGGAAGGCGAAGATGATTTCATCAAAAAGATACAATCCGATGATGAAGATCCCGAAGACATAGGTCAGGTGAACATTGGCCCACAGGATCATCAGCCCCATAATGCCCGACAAAAACGCCGGATACTTTATTTTGCCGGCCCGGTTGATCTCCAGCCAGAAAATGAGCAGCACCAGGAAGAAGAACGAAAATATCTGGATCCGTTCGCCAAAACCGTAACTGGATGCCAGCAGGGCCAGGACTGCCGTGATAAAAGCAATATGGGGCGAGACCCTTTTCAGCTTCATGGTGTACAAAGCCAGCCCGAAAGTCATGACCAGCAAAGCAGCTTTGAAAAGTATTATGCCGTTGATGCCCCACAGCGAAAATAACCCGTAAAATATCAGGCTGGAGAACCATTCATGCATCAGCCATGGCTGGCCATAAGCCGTGTGGCTCCACAGGTCTGCCGTGGGGGCCTGGCCGGTCTGGGCCACGTACCGGCCGGTGGCCAGCATGATGTACAGGTCGGGGTCGGAGGCCGGGTAGATGGCGGCCGCCAGGGCCAGGCCCGCCACCAATACCAAAGCGACAACCCAGTGCCAGTTGCAACTTGCTTCGGGAGTTTCTATCCCGGTTTTATTTTTTTTCATCGTTTTTAAATACATGCGGAGTTGGATATTTTTTTCGATAACTGAAAATATCGGTTTTTTTAATTATTTGATTTATCAGACAATTAGTATGTCTGACCAGAAGGAACCTTTCGCGCGGATAGCCCCCAATCCTCATTTTGCTCAACTCTGCGGTCTGTCCCAAGTTTACTTTATCAAATTTATTTTCGATGGCAAACCTTATTATCGCCAGTAAAAGATTGTTGTATATGCTTAACTCTTCATTCAATCGATCGTTAAAACCTCCAAAAAGGAAATACAGATACCTCCCCTGCGGCACCAAGAAAGCCCAGGCCAAGACGGCGGCATCCAGTTCCAGGCCTAAAATATAACTTTTAGTGGGAAATTTTGTAAAAAATTCACGGGGTAAAACAATCGAGTGATATCTCCGGGCAACATCTACATACAAAGAATATGTTTTCTCATCAAGACTGTCGGGCGGAATAGTTAAAGATCGCAACTTGCATCCTATCCGTAATGCATCAGTCACTCTGGATTTATAATCTGAACGGATGGCCCCAAGATATTCAGCGAAAGAACCCCACCTGACATCAAAATCAACGGTAGGATAATGCCTTCGCCACGACCAGCCATCTATCTCCGGCTCAGGCTCACTAAACCCGCTTATTAACTGGAACCCCCCGCCAAAACTGTCCATCACTTCCGCCACGTCTTCAACCCGTCCAATATCCGAGAACGCCGGATCGGTGCTGAACGGCATTGACAGGGAACATACGGTTGCCGGTTGGTGGACAGTGATCGGCCCCGCGGTAAAGGGAAGTTCGGGACGGCACACCGGGCCGGCCAGGGGTTTCCCGCCGGGTCTCCTCAGCCAAAAATATTTTTGCTCCAGGGGGCTGTATAAAAACAGATGCTGGAGAATGGATGTTTTGTTTAAAATATCATCCTCCCGATATAACATATCCCACTCTTCGGGCAGTTCATCCGGACGGTCGAATACTTTTATTTCAGCTTTATTTTTTAAATGCTTTGACATAGATCATAACCGAATTTGAGATGTGCGGGATCATTGTTATCGGACCGTCATAACTGAACTGAATTTTATGAAAGCCCGATTTATCCAGCCAGCCCTTCAGTCTTTTTTGCTTATATCTTTTCAACGGATGATATTTTTCATCCTCCTCTCGAGGGAGCAAGATGTCCCTTGATCTTATCAGTGCGGACTCCCTGGTTTTGACACCCGGGAAATAATCCCGGGCCGATAAAATGTGCACCGGCCAGAACGGCAATTCCCAAGGGCTGTGTTGGCGCAACGTTGTCAGCAACAGCATTCCTCCGGGCTTCATTGCCCTTGATACACTCCGAATATATTCGCATGGATCATCGGCTGTCTGCAGAACCCCGAACAGCAAAATAACATCAAATATGCCTGGTTTAAAAGGCAAATTAGACACATCTCCGCCGACCAGGCCCCAAATTTGCCGGTTATCGCTATGAGGGTTTACTTTAAGTGCTTTCAGCGAAAAGTCGAGGCCCACCATATTGCAGCCAGGTTTCGATAACCGGTCAAAGTATAATCCCGGACCGCAGCCCAGGTCGGCGATCAGTAGATTTTTCAGGCCGCGGGGATAATGCCGCCTTAAGTTCTGCTCCAGGTATTTTCGCTGATTATCTACGATATAGGCATACCACCAACTTGAGCGCTGCCAATCGGGGATGTCCATAATAGCCAGTTGGTCGAATTTCCGGTGCCAGTATTTTTCCGATTCCTCCAAAATTTCCTCCCGTGATTTCAATCTGCCGGGCAAAGGCAATTAATTTCGTATGATCCTTTTCAATTTCAGGTCCGCTATATTCTTCATATGCCGAATCTCCGGTCGGCAGTCACCTATGTCGAATATTCTGGCGGTATTATTGCTATTCCGCAGCTGGCGTAGGAACGGATTTCGCCAGGGCATGAACCGCTCCTTGGCCCATTCGTCAAAATAGACCCAATAAAAACCAGAACGGGCGATCCTGGGTTCCCCGAGGTGGGCGCCCATGGCCAGTTGAACGGCGGTTTCGGCCAAACTAACTCCCGCCATTTGGGAAACCCTCTGTCCCAGACCGTAGCGGGGATTGAACTCGATGAACTGAAACTCTCCGGTATCCCAGTTGCGCATGAACTCGATGTCGCAGATGCCGGAATAATTTATCTGCCTTAAAAATCTCATCCCGGCGTCGTATAACTCCTGATGATATATGGTCCGGATCATCACCCCGCTGCCGTAGGGTTGGGGATCGGCCTTGAGCTTCTGGGCCATGCAGACGGCAAAGGGCATCCCGTCCTTGACCGACGCTCCGAATAAAAACTGATTATAGTCAACTCCGGGGATCACTTTTTGTATCATTGGTTTGAAACCCAAGCCGATTATTCTATTGCAAGCCTTCCTCAATTCTTGGTCGGTATTGACCACAATGACCTTTTCTCCCAGCGCGTCCCGGAAGGGCATTGATTTTGGGGAAAATCTGGCCTTGACCACCGCCGGAAACCTGACATTATTTGCCGGCGCATTATTCTCATCCAATATCGAGCTTTGGGGTATGGCGATCCCCGCCGATACCGCCATTTGCAGCTGGTTCCATTTGTCCAGCAGGGCGTCCATCACCTCCAGGGGGCAGGCCAGCATTTTGAATTGCCGGGACAGTTCCTCCCGGTTATGCGAGACCCATCGGCGATACCCGTCGCTGGCACCAATGAGTACCCTGTCTCCCGGGATATCCCCTGCCAGACCAACCAGGCCGGCCAGCAACGACTGCGAATCCTGCTGCGGCAACGGCAATATGCGGCCGGTCACGCCTTTAGCCCGGATCGCTATATCGTTTTTCGAATAGCCGATCACCACCACCGGATAGCCGGCATCACGCAGTTCCCGGGCCATCTCCAACCCCAGAAAATTACCTTCCAATATGAATACTGTCGGTTTCATCATCATTTTTCATTGTTATTAATGGAGTCAATAAATAAGTAACATTTTTTATTAGGAATCCATGAAGCCCTGAGTACTAAACTGTGGGAACCCTGATTGATTCCTGCTTTCCGCTCCTACGCTTTGCTTCGGCGCACAAGCTGGCTTCCTTATAAAATAAATTCGTTTCCCTTAGAGTGCTATGCTTCAAATTAAGTGACCTGGTTAATAACAATTAATTTCGGCCGGGCGAAAGAGAACTCGGTCTCCATGGGAACGAAATAGGCCCCGGCGCCTTCTATGCAGATCATATCTCCAATTTCCAGTTCCGGCAACTTGGCCCCGGCAAACAGCCGGTCCCAGGGCATGCAGGTGGGGCCAATGATATCGTAGACTTTATATTGGCACTTCCCCTTGTTCCCCAAGACGGATAATTTTCTGGTCTCCCCCACCAATGGCCCGGCGGCGCCCACCCGGCCGCCGTCGACAATGGCATAATTTTTCCTGCCGGACTGGCGCAAGCCCACCACTTTTACCGCCAGGACCTGGGCGTTCCCGGTGATCAGTCGTCCCGGCTCGGCCCACATTTCCAGATCATTCAAGCCATATTGGGCCAGAGCTTGGTGAAAATATCCGGCGGCTTCCCCCATTATCTTAAATCCATCATCGGGGCCGGCCACCGGGGCCGGCCAGGGCCGGCCAAAGAACCTCAGCCAAGCCTGCTCCCACAGCGTCAGCAAGCGCATGTCCTTGCCGGGAAAGCCGCCGCCGATGTCCAGGGCCCTGATATCGGTTCCCAGTTTTCGGTTTATGGTTCCGATGAAGGCCAGACATTCATCTACCGCCCGACGATAGGCTGAGAGATTGCTGCTGCCCAGATGGAAATGGATGGTCTTGAGATCAAGTTTTTTATTAGCGCATATTTTTTCGGCCATGGCACAGGCCGAACCGTCTTTGATGATATGTCCGAACTGGCCCTGCCAGCCCACCGATGGCCGCACCCGCAGCCCCAGTCCGATCTTGTATTCGACATCCTTTGACAGCTGATTGACGATATCCAGCTCCTGCGGGGCATCTATGTTTATGCATTTGATCTTTTTCTGCACTGCCGTCTGCAGGGCCGCCGGAGATTTGTAGATCCCGTTGAAGACGATCCTGTCCGGAGACACCCCCAGAGAAAGAGCCAGGTTCAGTTCCCGCTCCGAGATCACCTCGGCCCCGGCCCCGTTCTGGTGCAGAACCTTCAGAGCCTGCGGTACCGGATTGGTCTTGTAGGAATAGAAGATATTATCCTGCCAGCCATGCCGGGCCAATATTTCCCGGGCCCGGCCCATGTTGCCGGCCAGCATCTGTGTGGAGGCAATCTCCAGCGGAGTGCCGTGTTCTTCGACAGCCTCTTTTATCATCTCCTCAGTGAACATATCTGTCCTCATGGCCGCCGTCCTGTTTGCTAGGTTGATTGCACTTCTTTAAGACCATCATCCACCCTCCGGCAATATAATACGGCAACACATCAGCTATTTTGTAATCTAATTTCAGCAGGCCGGGGCCAATATCAAACCAAGGGAACAAAGTGCCCCATAAAGTAGCCCAGGCGTCCTGGTTTTGATAATCAATCATTCGGAACCCACAACAACTAAAAATATTCAACAAGGTCGGCATTTTGAAAAAACGTTTGTGATAATCATCAGTATAAACATCCCAAGCGGTGAGGTTCCCCTGCGAAGCTTCAGAAGCCATTCTGCGAAAAAACCTGATACACGATCTGCCGGCCACACTTTCTCTGACCGGAAGCAATATCTGCTCCAAACATTCCCGGAGGCCCTGTTTATTTGGTATAGTAAGGAGAACAAACCCTTTATCCTTCAATAATCTATGACAATGCATCATCACCAAATCGGGTGCTGAAACATGCTCCAATACTTCACTTATGATTATCACGTCAAATATCTTTTCACCGGACATTTCATCTACCGGAATGTTCATGTATGCAGCCCTGTCCGGGAACCTGTTGGTCTGCGAGGCATATTTAATTACATTCCTGTCGGTATCAATTCCAACTGCAGATGCACCCAGGGAGCATACTGACTGGGTAAGGAATCCATAACCGCACCCTAAATCCAACGCTCTTATCTTCTGTTTTGGGCCAAATGACTGCAATTTGCTTATGATAAAATTTAAATTGACATTCCATGACGCCACTTGCCCTGCTTCTATTCGAGCCCCTCTCCCGGTATTAGCGCACCTTTCATTAACAAGGGTAGCGTATAGTTCATGGGCGGCATTGACTGCAATATTGCTTTTTGCCTGCCGCTTCATTTTATTCCCTCCACTGCCACCCACCAGCCGGTAAATAACTTCATCCTGGTATCCAGCCGGCCCCATTTGCGGCAGGCGCCGATCATCAGGCCATTGATCCGGTCGGCAACCGGATTATCGATCCGGTCAAAAAATTCGATCAGGGTGGTGAGCCCGATGGGAACATGCATGATGGCCGTTGACCGCCCGACGGCAAACCCGGCCTGCTCCAGCAATCTTGCTGTCTGTCTCAGGGAATAGAAATAATCGGTCTGGTATTCATGTTTTTTGAACCTCTCGGCCAGCCTGACCCCCGGCTTGAAAAACGGATTGTCGGCGGAGTTCAGGGCCAGCACCAGTTTCCCCCCGGGCTTTAAGATCCTATGGCACTCGGACAGGGCCCGGTCTATTTCCGGGAAGTGGTCAAAGGTCGAGGGGGAGATTATGACATCCACGATATCATTTGACAGAGGGATCATTGCGGCATCGCCCGATATGATCCCGATATCAAGGTCCTGCCGTTTGAAATGCTCCCCGGCCCTGAAACAAAATTTGGCGGATATGTCCATTCCCCAGACCTCATTGGCTGGGCCGCTAAGATAGCCATAGATGCCGGTATTGCCGAAGGCGGCTTCGTAGAGGTCGGTGATCAGAACACTTTTATCATCCCCGATCCCCCATTCTTCCAGCAGGCCGGTGTATTCCTGGCTTTTATACTCGGCCAATATGGGAATAAGATAATAGCCGCCGACCTGGTCTGCCACACCATCCCAATAGGCCCGGCCGGGGCCCTTTCTTAAACCGGCCTTCACCGCAGCTGACCCCATTTTTCGCTTTTGGCCAGGTACCGCAGGATGGGGATCATCATGAACCCTTCGTACATGATCCTGAAATTGAAGCTGGAATTGCCCCGCTGCCGGTCGATGAACACTATCGGCACTTCCTTGATTTTGAATCCTGACAGGATGCTGCTGTAAAGGATCTCCTGCACTATGGCCGGGCCGCGGGAGATCAGGGAATCGACGTCGATGGCCTCCAGCACCTCCCGCTTGAAGACCCGGTAGCCGGAGGTACAGTCCCTTATCTTTATCCTGAGCACCAGCCTGATATACCAATTGGCAAAAACGGTGACGGCATGCCGCAGCCAACCCCGGCCCACATCCGCCCCGCCCTGGACGAATCTGGAGCCCAGAACCACATCGGCCTGGTTCAACCCTTCCAACAATGAGGGAAGGTATTTGGGGTCGTGGGAAAAATCGGCATCCATCTCCACCACCGCCTCCGCCCCCCAGTTCAAGGCATATCGAAGCCCGGCTATGCCGGCCAGCCCCCTTCCCCTCAGCTTCTTTCTATGCAGAATATGGACCCGCGGGTTCTCGGCTGATAGTTTATCAATTATCCGCCCGGTGCCGTCCGGGGAATTGTCGTCCACCACCAGGATATCGACCTGGGAGACATGGTCGAATATCTGTCCTATCAGCCGTTCAATGTTTTCGGCTTCACAGTAAGTCGGGATCATCACCATGGTCCTCATGTCGACCGCCCCTTAAAAAGCATTCCGGCCGCTTCCCGGAGGTTGATCATTAATTCGGTCAAGGACCTCACAGACAGCGCTCTTTTGATGAGATATCCCGGCCTGAGATAAAATTTCCGGATAGCCTCTTTCTGCCACTGTTTCATCATCTCCCGGGAAATCTCACTGGACACTACCCCGGCCTCGGTTGACTGGTCTCCCTGGCTGGAGATATCCCAGCCCTCCTTTTCGGCCATGGATTTTAGGGGGGTCCGCGGCTTGGCCACCGGCAGATTGAATGAGGAGAAATCGGGGCCAAGCTCCAGGGCCAGGGACATGGTCCGTTCGAAAGTTTCCCGGGTCTCCCCGGGCAGGCCGATGATGAAGGTGGCCAGGGTCCGGATGCCCTCCCGGCGGCAGTCCCTGAAGGCCCGTCTGATGACCTCAAGCTTGACCCCCTTGTGATGCCGGTCCAGGATCTCCTGGCTGCCGGATTCCACCCCGATCATGATCAGGTCGCAGCCGGAATTTTTCAGTAACCTCAGCCTTTCCGGATCCAGCAGATCGGCCCGGCAGAAACAGCCCCAGGGCAGGCCGATCCTTCTTTTATTCATCCCTTCCAGCAGGATCTCGGTCCTTTTCCGGTCAACCCCGAAGGTCTGGTCGCCGAAGGAAAAATATCTGGCGCCCAGTTTCTTGATATATTCCAGTTCATCCAACACTTCCTCCACCGGCCTCATTTTATAGGGCAACTGGCCGACCAGGCAGAAATCGCATTTAAAGGGGCAGCCAAAGTCTGTGACCACGCCGGCATAGGGAAGTTTTCTGGCAAACGGCATCCGGTATTTTTGGTAGGGGAACAGGTCATGCCTGGGGATGCCTGCGGAATACTCCTCTGTCCGGGGGCTGCGCCGGCAGCAATATATCCCTTCGGATAAAAAGGCAATATCCACCGCATTTTTCTCATCGCCAACCAGGTAGGGAAGCCACCCGCTTGAGGCATAGTCCAGCAGAACAGCACCGATGAAATGATTTTCCCTCAGGAGTTTTTCGGTTTCGGCAAATCCGGCGTCGCCGCTGACAATGAGTTTGACGCCTGGCAAAGCCTTATTGATCAGTTTAAAAAATCTGACATCGTTGGCAAAGGAAGCCAGTCCCAAGAGCGAGATGATGAAATCCGGACGGCGGTCCACTATTTTATCCAAGGCAGAATCAAATGACAGCCTTTCGGCCATGGCGTCCAGCGCAAAAATTTCGTGCCGATCGCCCAGATAGCCGCTGATCAGCAGCAGATCGATGGGCGGAGTCAGGTAGGCCGCCTTGGAGACCTTGCTGCAATAGCTGTCCCTTAGATAGATCCGATCTCCCGGGGGATTCAAGAGCATTACTTTGACCATGGCAATACAATCATTTCTTAAGTTTGGCAAAGGCCTCCGCCAGCATCTCGGGCGAGGGGGGGCAGCCATCCACCCATATCACGTCGGGCAGGTCCTTGAGGTGTTTGGTGCACTCGCCCACCGCTATCACCTTCCGGCTGTTTTTGGGGATCTCGGCGTTTTTTCCGTAGACGAAATCCACCCGGCCGAAAACCATTTGGCGCAGTACCGGCATCAGACTGGCGGCCCACTTCCTGGGGTCTCTGGCCGATGATAGCAGTCCTTCTCTGGCCGAACCGCCGCAAAGGCTGCAGGCCAGGGGCGTCCGTTGATTGTGCAGGCCCAGCATTTTCAGCATCTCCATCTGCGGGCGCTTGAATCTGCGGGCGCAGGCATCAAGCCGATCCCCGATGATGGTTGCCTCCAAGCTTCCCAACCTCATTTGACTGGCCAGCGATAAATGGTCCACTTCAAGGGGGTCGATGCTCATCAGCCGGCAGCCGGCGGCATCAACTGCCAGGGGGTCGGCCCCGGCGATCAGAACCTTGAATCCGACCTTCTTTCCGGCGAACAGCGGCCCATCGCCTTCGATGGCGGTGAAACCGTCCAGGATGGTGAAATCGGGACGGATTATCTTATAGAGTTCGGCCACCGGACGATGCAGCCCGTTCTTGTGAAACCTCTTCTTATCGGCGTATGACAACAAACCCTTCTGGTTCTTCAGGCCCAACGTGACCAGGGTATTGATATGGGTCTTCATTTTGGGCAGGTTGATGTAATAAGCGTCTTTGAATATCACGGGCAGATCAAGTTGGCCGTCGTACCATTTCACCGGGTATCTGGGGGCCTGGTTCAGGTCCAGCAGCGGGACCTGGTATCTTCGGGCCAGTTCGCTGAATCCTGTTCTTTCAAAGGCCTCCCAGGCATCAACCCCCAGCCCCGGCCCTTCGGCGATGGTAATATCCCTGACGCCGATTTCTCTCAAGTACTCGACCAGCATTCCTACCAGGCGGGCATCACTGACCACCCCGCTGGTCCCCGGAGCGGGGAAAACCAAGTTGGGCTTCAGCACCACCGGCCGGTCCAGGGGGATCGCCAGAGGCAGTTCCTTAAGCCAGCCGGAGAACTGCGAAAGGTGTTTGATTTTTTTTAGATATATGTCGGGCATTTTATCTGTACGGATCATTTATGATACATTGATCACAAATGGTTTGGCTTTTGAACCAGCCCCTGGTCCTCAATGTTTTTCGGGCCCGTTGATATTTTTTATTATTCCATACGGCCATGATGTCGCTATTGGAAAGGGATCCGAAATCATCATTCTTATGATAGCTCCCGCAGCAGGGAGCAATTCCCCCGTCGGTCCGAACCGCTATCTGGCTCCACAAAAAGGGACATTGAAGAAATTTTCGGGCCGCTGCTTTATTGGATTTATACAAGTGATACCGGTGGTCTTGGGGCAGATAATCCTCCACTTCCTCCCGTTTCTTATCGGCGGCATTATAAGCCAGGGTCTCCATTTTGGCGAAGGATGCGATGAATTTGATCTCATCGATCCCCAGCTGTTTGGCCATAGCAATGGCCCGGTTGATCTCGGATTCATTGTGCCGAAACACGATGAACTGCCAGATCAGGCGGGGTAATTTGACCCGTCGCTTTATCTTCTGGGCGGCGATGGCCTTTAAGTTTCCCATGACCTTTTCGAAATCCCCGCCGCGGCGGTATTTAGAATAGGTATCGCCCGAAGCCCCGTCCAGGGATACTATCAGGGTGTCCAGTTTCGAGTCCATCAGAGGGTCCATCATCCGGCTTTCAAAAAGCGTCAGGTTGGTGGAGACCACCGTCCGGATGCGCCGGGCCGAGCAGTACCTCACCATGTCGAACAATTCGGGGTTGAGCAGGGGCTCCCCCCAATTGTACAGAAACACTTCATAAAGGTATGGCGCCAAAGGATCGACTGCTTTTTTGAAGGTGCTAAAACTTAGCTCCCGCTGCTGGCGGCCGGCCATCCCCCGGCCGGTGGGACACAGCGGACAATTGAGGTTGCACCGGTCGGAAGGCTCTATGATCATCTTTACCGGCCGGGCAAAGGCCCGGCCGGGGAGCAGGAAATTATGGGCCAGCCCCAGCAGGAGGTTATAGAACTTGCGCCAGCTGAAATATGATGTAAATACGAAGCGCTTCAGCAGGGATAGGTTATAATTATTTTCCCAGGGATAGGAAACCTTGGTTTGGGGCATAATATCTACGTTCCGTCAGTTGCTTTTCCGACGACATATATATGATGGGCGTTGAGGTTCTTGAACCAGGACGGCAGATTGGCCTCCAGCCAACAAAAGCAATCTAATAGACCGGATTTATTTTCAACCTTATTATTCAATCCCCATTCCCATCTTTTGCCGAACAGCCTGACCACCCTGTCTATATCGTCCTTCAGGGGCATATCCTGGGTGTCCATCGAGGGGGGAACATCGACCGCGCCGGCCTCCAGCACCTGCAGCCCGGCCTCGGTAAAGGCCTTTATTATCCCGGCCTTTTGGGTCATAGCAATGTTCCCGTGGTCCCAGGGGGCTTTTCTTATCGCGTGATACCACCGATGCCAGGCATTTCCCATGTTGTTATTATTGATGGTCACCATCAGGACGATATTGGAGCTCACCCGGGACAGCTCTTTAAGGTACAGGACCGGGTCTTTCATCTTTTCCAGCATGCAGAAGCTCCAGCACAGCTGGCGGCTTCTGTCGGGAAAGGGCAACGCCGCCACCCCACACTGAGACAGGCGGACCTTGTGGCCCAGGCCCCTGCCCCGCCAAGTGGCCCGGGCCTCTGTCAATAAAAGCCGGGAAGGGTTGGTCAGATCCATGGGCCGGGACAGGCCATCCGCCAGCGCCAGGCTGTTGGCCCCCGGGATCCCGGTTATGCCGTCGGCCGGAGACTCTAGGGCCGATTTTATTCCATATTGACTGGCCAGCCGGCACAGCAGGCCGTCAACCATCATCCTTTCGTATTTGGTGCCCAAACCCTCGTCCCCCTGGCGGGGCGCCATGTACTTAAGGTTGTTCTCCACAAAAAGCCTGATCCGGGCATCGGATTCTTCGGGGACCGGCTCTGCAATGGCCGGTTTTCTGCCCGACAGGACCTGCCTTATAAAAACAAACAGAACGAAGATATTAAGTGGAATATTCAGCAACATCCACAGAACGATGGCGGCCGATTGTCTCAGCATTGATGATAAGAAACGTATCATTTTCGGATCCTAAGGACGTTGACAAGCAGGTCACTCAGGACCCTCAGGGAAGTCCGGACATCGAAGGTCATATTGGTGTATGAAGCGTTGGCCAGGGGGCAGGCGCACTTCCTGGATTTTATCTGCCGCCTGATCTGGCGGGCCTGGCCCGAACGCCACAGCTTTTTGAAATCGTAGTCGTGATCAGACAGCCGGCCCATTTCATCGCCCCGGATGCAGCAGCCCCAGACCGCCCCGTCCGGCATTATCTGAACCGAGGCATAACCGGAATAACAGGGCAGGCCGCCCTGGCCCTTGAGCACCTGATAGACATATTGGTAATACTGCCGGCGGAATGACTGGGCGATGGCGGCCCAGCCCCGCTTCCTGTTAAAATCGATCTCCTTGATCAGATGATCGGCTATCGGCTTATATTCTTCCGGGGACGGGGTGATGTCCATATCCCGGTTCAATAACTCCGCCCGGTTTTCGGCCACCTCGGCCACCATGGAGCCGGCCCCCAGCTGGGCCAGATCTTTTCGCCGTTCCAGAAACCCATCCAGATTGCTTTTGGAGATGACCGTGCCGATGCCGATCAGCAAATTGGCCGGCTGGGCCTTCTTCAGGGCCTCGATGGTAGAGACGGCATTCCGCCAGGCATCCCCGCTGCCTCGGATGCTGTTCTGTTCCTCCCCGGCGGAATCCAGCGAAACATTGACGATGAAATTTATCCCGGGGTATCGGTTGGCCAGGGCCCTGACCACCGCTGAGGTTCTATCGGGCATGCTTCCGTTGGTGGGGATGTTTACTAATCTGGGACGACAGCTGCCGCAGCACAGGTCAACGATATCTTTGAAATCATCCCTTAGGAAAGGCTCTCCGCCGGAGAAGGTGACCCAATAAGCCGATCTGCCCAGGGACAAAAATATTTTCCGGTAATCCTCAATCCCCATCTCCGGAAGATTTGACTGGTATATCCGGCAGGTGGCGCAGCGGTAATTACACCGGGTGGTGACGCTGATGGTGTAGTTCAGCGGCATTGCCACCGGCCATCCCCAGGCCCGGAACATCCGGTATGGTATCTGTCCGGCGATGGGGTTCACGTTCTATCCTCCGGATCTTTGGTGGAGGCAGCCATATCCCAGACGAAGGGATTTCTTTTGGCCAGATGGAAGTCATACCAGGCCAAAAGCCTGGCCCCAAGTTCCAAAAGCAGGGACCCTGTAAGAAGCACCACATTTTTCATGCTGGCCGGCATTTCATCCTTCAATAATCCCAGGACCATGAGGTTGTTCATGGTGTCGGGCAGCTTCCAATCCGGCCGCAATTTAAGCAGATGGTGGTAACCGACCAGATGCCGCCGCCGGACCTTGAGGAAATCGCGGATATTGTCCGGCCCCCTGTTCCTGAAAACAGCTTGAGGTATGTATTGGGGGAAATATCCCCTCTCCTGCACCAACTGAACTATCCAGGTCTCATCGGTGGCGGTGTCGTTCGGAATGGCATCAAACACCCGGCGGAAAGCCACTACTTCGCCGGCCTTGAAACTCTTCAGCGCTATGCGGTGATGCAGCGACCAGAAAAGGTTCACATAGAAACCCATGAAGCTGGCCCGGTCATTCTGGGGAATGATCCTGCCGGCAGTAACCCCTACAAGGTCATCGGCAAAAGGCCCGACCAACAGTTCTAAGGCCCCTTCGTCCGGCAGGATGTCGGCGCTCATCAACACCAACAGATCGTTGGAAGAATTCCCGATGAAAAGGTTGACCGCCGAGGCCTTCCCCCTTCGCCGGGGTTCTGTTATCAGCCGGACCCGATGGTCTTTGGCGGCATAGGACCTGACGATGGGCTCAGTCTGATCGGTGCAGCCGGAGGCCACCACCAATATCTCGGACAGTCCGGAATCGCCCCGCTGATATATCAAGAGGCGGTCCAGTAATCTGCCGATATTGGCCGCCTCGTTATATGCCGCAATGCCTACGCTGAATTCCCTGGTCATAGATTTCTCTTTACAGCCGCCAGCACCTCCCCCGGAGTGATGCCGGCCAGGCATTTGAGGTCCGGGCAGAACTGGCGGTAACAGGGGGAACAGGCTGTTCCGGCCGAAAGCTTTTCCCCCCTGCCGTACAGTTCGATCTCCTGCTGGCAGGTGGGGCCGAACAGGGCGATCACCTTTTTCTCCAGGGCGATCCCCAGGTGCATGGCCAGGCTGTCGGCGCTGACAATGACATCCAGGCACGAGATCAGGGCCGCAAATTGCCGGATGTCAAGGTCGCAGGCCGTGGCTGCGGTTCCGGGGGCCAACCGGACTATCTTTTTGATCAACGGCACCTCGTCCGGCCCGCCCAGCAGCACCGGATGGCCGATCCCCTCCTTTTTGACGGCCTTGGCCAGCCGGGCATAGTTGTCAGCCGGCCAGGCCTTGGTGGGGAAAGCCCGCCCCACCCCGGTATTCAGGCCGATCAAAGGAAGCCGGCCCTTGTTCTTTAGCAGTTTTGCCAGGTATTCGGTTGCCCGACCTGTCTCCTTTTCGCTGGGGAGGTACTGGTATTTTTGATTGGCATATTCCAGCCCGGCTGATTCGATGACCAGCTGCTGGTAGCTTTTTCGGTTGCTGTGGAACTTCAGCTGGTCCGATAATCCCAGGTCATAAAGATATCGGGACCTTTTATCTAACGGGACCAGGTAGCCCTTGGGATCCCAGCCGAAACCGGTCTTTTTATCAGCTTCCAGTATCGAAGCCAGGGCCGCAGCCCGGGGCTCCTTGTCCAGGCATATTATCCGGCTGAAATGCTGGACCGACAGCTGGGTCAGGGATGCCGCATCAAAACACAGCAGTTCATCGATGGCCGGGTTGTTGTACAGCAGCGGAGCGGCATCGTGGTCGGTCAGCCAGGTGATCTTCATATTCGGGCGGTGCTGCTTCAGGGCCGAGGACAGCGGGGTGGTCCTCAGCACGTCCCCCTTGGCGGCCAGTTTTATTATCAGGCAGCTTTCCTTCCAGGGGCGGTAGGTATTGCAGCCGACGCATTGGCTGGAATGTTTGCAGGGCCTGGCCCCGGCGAAATGGCGGCAGTCACTTTTCCAGTGCATGGCCGTCCTGTTTCAGCTCTTTCAATTTATACTGCAGGGTCCGCAGGCTTATTCCCAGTTGGTTGGCGGTCCTCTTGCGATCCCCCTGGCAGGCCCTCAAAGTTGACAGAATATAGTCCAGCTCCATCTGATGCATGGTTTTTCCGGTGATCACCGGCTGGGCCTCGGGCTTTTGGGACAGCACCGAACCCGGCAGGTCCTCCACCCCGATGATGCTGCCCTTGGTCATCACAATGGCATAGGATATCACGTTCTCCAATTCCCGGATGTTTCCCGGCCAGTAATAGCCGGCCATGGCCTCTTTGGCCTCTCTGGTGATATCCGAGATCTTCTTGGCCGCAGCCTGCTGGGAGTTCTCCAGGAAATAATGGATCAGCAGGGGGATGTCGTCCCGTCTTTCGCGCAGGGGCGGCAATTCTATGGTGACCACATTCAGCCGGTAGTAGAGATCCTCCCGGAACCGGCCCTCGGCCACCTCCTGTTTAAGGTTCCGGTTGGTGGCCGAAATGATCCGGACATCCACTCGGATGCTCTTGTTCTCCCCGATCCTTCGCATCTCGCCGTCCTGCAACACCCGCAGCAGTTTGGCCTGAATGGTGGGGGAGATATCGCCGATCTCGTCCAGGAAGAAGGTGCCCCCGTCGGCCTCCTCGAAAAGCCCCATCTTGTTGGCGGTGGCCCCGGTGAAAGAGCCTTTTTTATAGCCGAAAAGCTCCGATTCCAGCAAGGTCTCCGGCAGCGCCCCGCAGTACTGGGCCAGGAACATGGCTTCGCGGCGCGGCCCGTTGTAGTGGATGGCCCTGGCGATCAGCTCCTTGCCGGTCCCGGATTCCCCCTGGATCAGCACCGGCACCGAACTATCCAGCACCCTCTCCACCAGGGAAAGGGCCGCCAGAAATTTGGCCGACTTGCCGACGATATTATCGAACTGGTAATGGTGCCGGATCTCCTTTTTAAGTATCAGGTTCTCCTGGCGCAGCCGGGCCTGCAGCCTGGCGTTCTCTATGGATATGGCCGCCATGTTGGCAAAGGCCGCCAGGAAATCCTTATCATCCTCGGTAAAGACATTGGAGGTGGTGCGGCTGTCGATGTAGATCAGCCCGATTATCTCGCTTTGCTTTTTGAGGGGGGTGCACAGCACCGAGCGGATATTATACAGCATCACGCTTTCGGAGCCGGTAAAACGCGGGTCGGTCTTAGCATCCGAGGTCAGCAATGGTTCCCCGGTTTCCATCACCTGGTTCAGGGTGGTCTGGGATATCTCCCCGGGCTTCTCGATATCCTTCTGCTCCAGGTTCCGGGCCACCTTGACCGACATCTCCTCCCCCGGGGCGTCCCGCAGCATTATGAAGCCCCGCTCGGCCCGGGTGGTGGATATCACCAGGTCCATCACCTTGCTGAGCAGCTCCTCAAAATCGGGGATGGAGTTTATGACCTGGCTGATATCGTAAAGGGCCAGTATCTCTTTTCTATCGGTCATGATATAGTGATTCCCTTTCAAGGAGTGCTGAATTTAGCTTCGGTTCGGGCCATGTTGCCCGCGGCATCAACATTGATCACTTTCCATAGGTATTCCTGACCGCCCTCCAGGGCCGCGTCGCAATAAAGTTTTTCGGCATATGAGAGATCACGATGCCAGACTAACGTGGCGCCCTTCCATATCTCGATCCTGATATCCTCTAATACATTGTTATTCAACCAGGACAGGGTATCCGGAGGATTGAATACAGAATTGTTACCGGGGCTGATAATGGAGGGCCAGTTCAGTTCTGTGGGGACAAGAGCCACCGCGGTTTGCATCACAACTCCAGCGCTATCTAATGTTAAAGTTACGGTATCGCCTTTTTCCACGTTCGGGTCGACAACGCACCAAAAATAATTCATAGATTCCTGATCCACCGCCAGGGTTTCCTGGGGAATATAGGTCGACCCCTCAATTCTGCATCTGAAGTTATAATACGCAGACAAGACATCCCGTCCATCTGTTAGCCTTCCTGTGCACTGGGGCAGTATATATATCGGCAACTGGCCGTCCCACATAGTATAAACGGCGCAAGTCAACACCTTGGCATTATCGATCCGGGGAACGCCCTTAAGAATAAAATTATGCTTCAGACGGCCGTCGGAGGGGACCGTGATGGTGTCCGTGCGGGCATGATAATAAGAATGCTCCACGGTAAGAAAATAGGTTCTCCCGCCCTCCAGATCGATGTTGTACTGGCCGCTGCTGTTGGTGCGCACCGAGAGGTTGGCCGGCACGGCGCTTACCACCGCATTGCCGACCGCGCCTCCGCCCCAGGCCGACACCGTGCCGCTGACGCCGCTGCCGTTCACCGGGTCCAGCGGATTGTCCCGCTTGGCATCCGGCCCGCAGCCCAGGGTTGAAACCGCCAGCAGGCAAAGGGCTATGATAAAGCTGTTGTGCATTTTCATTTTGAGATGATGATATCCGCCAGGTTGTATACCCAAAATGATACTGCCAGATTGACGGTAAAATTCCGGGTCTTATACCAGCTGTTATATGTTTTATACTTGGCTTCGATGTCTCCGGGATCGGTGGCGTCCAGGTATCGCTGGTGGCTGACATAGGTCCCCAGCGCCGCCAGCCCTGTCCCGGCGGCAACCCCGGCCGCCCCCCATTTGAGGATCCTCCCTTTCCGGGGATCCCCTCGCACCGACTGGCCCCAGCCCGGCCAGAGGGATGATCGCCAGAGCCCCTGAAATTTGCCGGGCCGGCCCTTTTCGAACAGCAGGTTTGACCTGGGGTCACCAGTGGAGACGGCCCGAAAGAACTCTGCCTGGGCCCTTTTGAACACCTCTATGATCTTGGGAGAGACGAACTCCGGATTTAGCTCCAGCTTTGGTTTTACGGCCAGGATCTGCTTGAACCTTTCAATGGCGGCCGGCTCCTGACCCATGGCCACCAGGGAGAAGGCCAGATAGGTCCGGAAGTAGATGATGTCCTCCTGGGTAAACCCCGCCGTATCCTCCAGGGATCTTTCGGCGATTGCGATCACCTCCTGGAAATAACCATGCTCATAGGCTCTGATGACGGCGTTCATGGGGTTTTCCCGCTGGCCAAAGGCCCTGGCGGAAAGCAACGTGATCAAGGCCCCGATATATATGATATTTTTATTCATCATTGCAGAACGATCTGTTTTTCGGTGACCATGTCCTCGGCGATCCGGATGGTCTCTTTCCATTCCCTCCCCTCCGGGCCCACCAGCCTGAGTTCATGCTCCCCGATGGAGATCTTTATCGGCTGGCCCAGGGGGGTGGTGCCGTGTTCGGCTCCATCGATCAATACTTTGGCCCAGGGCAGGACGCTGAGTTTAAGATAGCCGAATGCTTCGGGCAGGTCCAGCGCCACCAGGGCGGTGTCTCCCGGGGTTATCTGGACATCCTGGCGGTGTTCCCGGCGGTTGGGATGGCGCAATATCAGGGCATGGCGGCCGGCATCCAGTTTTAACGGGGCCTTGATGGGCGTCCGGTCGATATAATTGCCGTCCACATACACTTCGGCCCAGGGCTTGACGGAAAACCTGAGATAGCCCGGAGACAGAACCACCGGCAGAAGATCTACCGTAATTGAAAACTTCTGGCTTTTTGCCAATGTAAATTCCGAGGTCTGGTCCTGATAGCCGGTTTGTTTCACCCTAAGCCGGTGCCGGCCGGTATCCAGGGTGTTGATGGCCAGGGGAATTTTGCCCTGATAGCGGTCGTCGATATAAACCCTGGCCCCGGTGGTGCCGGAAATATTCATCAATTGCCCCGCCTCTGGCGCCGCTATCGGTGTCGTGGCTGAGGTATCGGCCGGCACAGCGGCTGCCGGCAGGGTCCTTTTAAGGTACCGGCTTAGATATTTTATCCCGTAAAAAGCCGCGCTGAGAGCCAGGGCCGTGGCCGCAAAATATATGATCAGGCGCTTAATGAAGTAATCCCATCGTTCCTGCCGGGCCAGCTTAACGATCATTTCCTGATCGTCCTGCCGCGGCTGATAACTATCAGGATCAGCCATATACCGCGACAGGGCCTCGTTCCTGATCAGGGAATACGGCTCCAGGTCGGAGGATACCTGGGCCGATCGGGAATAGCGGCGATGCTTGTCCTTCTCCAACAGTTTAAAAACCAGGTGATCGATGCCGATCGGTATCTCCGGATCAATTTTGGCCAGCCTCCGGGGCGACAGCCTTAAGGTTCTGTCGATGCTCTGGGAATGGGTCTCCCCGGCAAAGGGGTTATCGCCGGTCAGCATCTGGTACAGCATCACGCCGGCCGCATAAAGGTCTGAGGCCTCATCGCCCTTCTGCCCCTTTATCTGCTCCGGGGCCAGATAGGCCAGGGTTCCCACAAAAGTTCCGGGATCGGTGATGGTCAGGGCCTCCTTGGCATAGGCCAGGCCGAAGTCGGTTATCTTGACCACCCCGGATTTGGTGATCATTATGTTGGCCGGTTTGATGTCCCGGTGGACAATGCCTTTTTCGTGGGCATATCCCAGCCCGCTTATCACCTGCCTGATTATGAATACCGCCACCGTCAGGGGTGCTGTTTTTACCCTGTCCAGCAGTTGTTTCAAAGAGCCGCCGTCTATGTACTCCAGCACTATGTAATATGATCCCTCAAAGACGAAATAATCGATGATATCGACAATGTTCTGATGATGCAGGCCGCCCAGGATGTTGGCCTCCCGCTCGAACCGCCTGACGAATTCGGAGTCCTGGGACAGGTGGGGATGCAGCTGCTTGATCACCACCTGCCGGCCCATCTCCCGGTGGGTTCCCAGATAGATGGTGGCCATGCCCCCGGTGGAAAGCAGTTCAACGGCCTGATATTTCCCGATGGCCTTGTTCACCCGGCGGTCCCCAGGGATTCTATCTGTGACAGGTCCAGCAGCAGGTACATCTGCGAGTCGGTCATGCCCAGGGCGTAGAACTGGGAGATCTCCTTCAGGATGGCCGGCCACACCCCCAGGGTCTGATCGTCCAGATCCACCAACCCCACGATCCGGTTCACCAGCAGCCGGATATCCCTGCCGTTCCAGGCACAGTTGATCACCCGGTCGGCCGGTCCGTCCTTGACGCCGAAAGCCTTTGGCAGGTCATACTCCTCTACCCCGGCGCGTTCGGCCCCTGGCGGGGCAGCCTCCCTCCGGCCCACCGAGTTTATATACTCGGCCGGCAGGCCCAGGTAGTGCGGCCCTATGGTAAAAGCCAGAATCCTCATTTTGCTAATCGAACTCCGAAACCAGGGTGTTCAGTTTATCGGCCGACTGCGACAGGGTTTGGGCCACGGCGGTAAGCTCCTCCATCGAGGCCGTCAGCTGCTGCACCGCAGCGGCCACCTCCTGGGTGGAGGCGGCGGTGTCGATGGCCACGGTGGAGACATCCGAAGCCAGCTTGACCACTTCGGTGGCGCTCTTGCTCTGGTTCCGGGTGGCCTCGGCTATCTGCTTGACCATGGTCCCGGCCACCGCCACGGTGCTGTTGATCACTTTAAGCGACTGCTCGGTCTGGTCCACCGTGACCTTGCTGGCGTCGATAGTGCTCCGGCTTTCGTCGATGACCTCCACGGTCCGGGCAATCTCCTTCTCCACCTCGCCGATCAGGGTGGCCACCTTCAGGGCCGAGTTGCCGGCCTCCACCGCCAGCACCCGGATCTCATCGGCCACCACCGAAAAACCCTTGCCGGCCTCGCCGGCCCGGGCCGCCTCGATGGCCGCATTCAGGGCCAGAAAATCGGTCTGCTGGGAAAGGTTGGAGATCAGGCTGACCACCACCCCGATCTCGGCCGATTTTTTCTGCAGGTCCTGCACCTTCTGGTTGGTCAGAGCCGCCGAGGTGTATATCTCGGCCATCTTGGAGACCGCCTCGAAGGTCTTCTCGGCTCCCGATTGGGAGGCATCGATGGCCTTCTGGGAGGAGACCATGGTCATCCGGCCCTGGGATTCTATCAGCTTGATGGAGGTGGAAAGCTTCTCCACCTCCTTGGCCATCTGGGTCAGCCGCTCCGACTGAACGGTGGTGCCCCGGGATATCTGCTGAACGGTGGAGGAGATCTCCTGACTGGAGGCGCTCATCTCCTGGGAGGAGGCCGCCAATTGCTGGGAGCTGGCCGCCAGGCCCGAGGCCACATTGGTGATCTCCCTGACCATCAGGCGGATCTGCCCCACAAAACTGTTATAAGCCTGGCAGAGGTCTCCCAATTCGTTGTTGCCCAGCACCGGAAGCTTCCGGGACAGGCCGCCCTTGCCCTCCGAAATATTCTGCAGTATGGAGGTCAGCAGGGACACGGTGCGGTTTATCCCTTTGGCCGTAAGAAAGGCTATGGCCAGGGTGGCCGCGATGCCCAGGATTGCCACATACCAGATGCCGGGGTATTTGGCGATGATCGACCCGAAAGTGAACGCCAGTATCATTATCACCATGAACAGGATTATCAGCCTCCAAAGTATGCTCAGGCGGTAGGAACGGCGGTATACTTTTGCGCCATCAGCGGTCCCGGCCGCCAGGGAGGAGACATAGGAGGACAGCAGGGCTTCTTCGATCAGGAATATCAGCGAGCCGGCAACCAGGCCGGTCAGAAAACCGGGCAGGATCACCTCCGCGGTGTGGACCGGGGTGACCCCGGTGCCCATCAGCATCATCAAAAAGGCGCAGGCCGGAACCCCGATGGTGAAATGTCCCAGCATATGCAGCGAGGTGGCCAGGGGGAAATTCAGAGCCCTGGTGAAGGCCTGGTCGCTATCAATTTTGTCTGATGGGCTCTGGTTGAAATAGCTTATCACCGGCTGCAGCCTTTTCCGGTTGATGATCTGTAATTCCGCGGCCAGGACCAGGGCCCAGGCCGGCCCGAAGAAGATCAGAAATTTCAGCGCGGTCGGCGGCAGGTCCACCGAATGGCCCACGAATACCAGCAATAATGGAACCCCCAGGAAAATGGCGATCACATCCGGAACGGCCAGGATCAGATTGAATTTGTTAGCTTTCATTTTCCTCCCCCTTTATCTGGAAGCTGTCCACCTGACGCTTGAGCTCCTCGGCCAGATGGGCCAGCTCTTGGGCCGAGGCGGTCATCTCCTGCATGGAAGCCATCTGCTCCTGCTGGGCGGCAGCGGTCTGCTCCATGCCCGAGGCCGCCTCCTCGGCCACCACCGCCACCTGTTCGATGGCCTTGGCGATCTTCTTTACCCCCTCCACCTGGTTGCCGGTGGCCTGGGATATCTGGGAGGCCCGGTCGGCCGATAGCTTTACCGCCTGGATGATCTGGGAAAAGGCCTGGTTGCCCTTGGCGGCAAAATCCTTGCCCTCGGCCACCTGCGCGTCGACCTGATTCATGGCCAGCACCGTCTGTTCGGTCTCGCCCTGGATCTCCTTGATCAGATCCTCGATCTCCTTGGTGGCGCCGGCCGTCCTCTCGGCCAGTTTTTTGACCTCCCCGGCCACCACCGCAAACCCCTTGCCGGCATCGCCGGCCCGGGCGGCCTCGATGGCCGCGTTAAGGGCCAGCAGGTTGGTGCGCCGGGCCACCGATGAGATCAGTTCTGTTATCCGGCCGATCTCCCCGGTGCGCTTCTCCAGATCGCTGACCACATTGGTCAGATGGGACATGGTCTGGTCTATCTTGCCCATCTGCTGTACTATGCTCATCATGGCGGCTCCCCCCTGGGAGGCCATCTCCACCGCCTGGCTGGCCGATTGGGCCGAATCCTGGGCGTTGTTGCTTACCTGCTCCACCGATGTTGAGATGTCATCGATGGCCTCCTTGGTGACCCGGACCGATGCCACCTGGGTCCCTATGCCTTGCGATATCCTCTGGACGGTGGCCGATATCTCCTGCTGGGAGGCGTTCATCTCCTGGGTGGAGGCCGCCAGTTCCTCGGAGGTGGTGGCCACCCCGTTGGCGGTATTGATGATGGTCTTGACCAGGTTCCCCAGCTTCTCCACGAAAGTGTTGAAATGCTTGGTCAGTATCCCGATATCGTCGTTGGAATGCTGTTCTATCTTGGAGGTCAGGTCGGCCGAGCCGCTGGCCATGTCTCCGATCATCCGGCTGATCATTCCCACCGGTTTGACCACCATCCGCCGGATTATGTAGCGGACCAGCAGCAGCGCCACGACGAATGTCACCAGCAGGACCAGCACCACATTGCTCAACAGCCTCTGGAACAGCTGGGTTATCACCACGGGGTCCAGGTTAAGCCGGGCCGCCTGTTTGGTCATCACCTCTAGAATGATCACCAGGATCGCCCCCATGGACAGGGTCAGGGCCGAGAACAGGACGATCACGAAGCCGCTGGTGATCTTGGACTCCAGGCTCACCTCCCGGTCTTTCTCCATGGCCTTGAACAAGGTGACCAGGGCCCAGCCGATGATGCAGGCCGGCACCAGCATGGTCAGCAGCCCGATGGTCCCCAGCTTGGAGAACAGGTAGACCCCGATGATGGAGACCGGGGCCAATACCAGATTCAGTTTCAGGTCCGACCAGGTCAGGCCGAAAACGTCCCGGGCGGTGAAAGTTCCCTCGATCAGGTGATAGGAACTGACCAGCAGATCGTTCACCAGAACATAGATCAGCAGGGCGGCCAGCAATTTCGGCAGGTTGGCCCAGCTTAAAATGCCGATCCCGCTCTGCCCGCCCAAAATGCCAAACACCCAGGCCATCGCCAGGACTGCGAATACGAACTGGCCGGGGATAAAGAACACCCTGGGCCAGGGCTTCTTCCTTTTGATCTGGTGGAAGAAAGAGGGCAGGTATATGGCCAGGATCGCCGGAACCGGGCCGAACACCAGAAAGGTAAAATAGACCACCACCAGATCCAGGGAGACGAACACCCCGCCGGGCAGGGCCACGGTGAACCACTGGCAGAGGGTCACGGTCAGCAACAGCAGCAGCATTACCCACCATTGGATGTTCAGTTCGCCCAAGTGAAGGATCAGGAGGGCCGCCCCGGCCGCCGCCACCGTCCAGGCAAACAGATTGCGCAAATTTATTCTGCTCAGCACTTTTTTATCTCCATATAAAATATATTTTCGGCCTCGATTAAGTTTGCCCTAGTTACTGCTTAAGCGATCACCTGGTATAATTCCTGGCAATTCAGGGCAAATATGATCTCATCGTTATATTCAAAGGCCCCGTCGACCGACCTGATGGTTGATGCCAGTTGGGCGTCGATCTCCATTTTGGCGCCCGCCTGCCGGGGAATGATCTCCCCCACCTCATCTGCCAGCAGCCCGATGGCCGCAGGCCCGTCCTGCAGAACGATCACCGGCCTTTGCCCCGGGGTTTCCCCTACGGCCGGCCGCCCTGGGCCGCCGTCGCCGGCAATATCCACCACCGTTATCTGGCGGCCCAGCCAGTCCATCATCCCGGCCACCGATCTGCCCAGGGCCGGCAGGCTGGTCAGCGCCGGCTGATAGACTATCTCCTTAACCCGGGACAGGTCCAGGCCGTACCAGACATCGCCCAGCCGGCACAACAGCCATTTGCCGTCCTGGTCCATTTACACCTCGTCGCTCTTCAGCAGTTCTATCTGCTCGGCGGCCTTCTTGGCCCACCAGTTGTGGGGCGAGAGCTTCAAGCATTTCTGCCATTCCTTGAGGGCCGCCCCGTACATTTTCTTTTGATAATAGACCTGCCCCAGGTGGTAGTAGGCTTCGATCAAATTGGGCCCCAGCACCGTGGCCTTGGAGAAGAAGAACATGGCATCATCCAGCATCTGCCGCTCCAAATAGACCAGGCCCAGATAATAATGGGCGTAAAGCACCGCCGGACGGTCCTTGCCGGATTTGATCACCCGGCTCAAATGCTCGATGGCCTCGCCGAAGATGCCCTTTTTGAAGGAGATGAAGCCCAGGTTATTGCGCACCGCGTCGTTGTTGGGCTCCAGCTGCAGCACCTTCAGGCATACCGCCAGCCCGTCATCGTACCTCCCCTGGTAACTGTAGGCCCAGCCCAGCAGACCCAGGGCCCGGGTGTCGTTGGGGTTCAGCTTGACGGCGTTGGACAGCGAGCCGATGGCCTTTTCAAACTCCCCGGAGCATATCTGGTTCCAGCCCTCCGCCACATAGGTGGAGCTGCCCAGGGAATCGGTGCGCATGGTCTCCACAAAGGACCTGATCATCACCTTGGACTCGTCGTCGCTGACCGCGGCCGACTTATACTGGTCGATCAGGGATTTCACCGAATCGTGCAGGGCATTCAGGTGCTTGATGCCCACCGCTATCTCCTTGTACAGCGAACGGATCTCCTGTTCCAGCCTGGCCGACTGGGCCTTGGCATCGGGGCTTTTAAGCGCCTGCTGGATGGATGCTATCTTGTCCTGAAAGTCATTCACCAGCTCCGACAATGTGGCCATAATGCACCGCCTCGTTTTTATATTACCGACAGATCTGTTTTCAATGATTTTAGCGGCAGGCCCTGACGATGGCCCCCGGGATCTGGTCCAGCGGCAGCACCTCGTCCACCGCCCCGGTCTCCACCGCCGCCTTGGGCATGCCGTAGACCACGCAGGTGGAGCGGTCCTCGGCAATGATGTGCCCGCCCCTCTTCTTCATTCCGGCCACTCCGTTGGCCCCGTCGTGCCCCATCCCGGTCAGGATCACGCCCACCGTCTCCGCCGGCGAATAAAGCGCCACCGACTCCATCATCACGTCCACCGATGGCCGGACCCCGAACCTGGGAGGGTCCTGATTTAATGTTATCCGGTCCCCGGAGGGGGACAGCTCCATGTGATATCCGGCCGGGGCCAGCAGGGCCAGCCCCCTTTCCAGGACATCGCCCTCCTGGGCCTCCCGGATCCTGATCTTGCTGCGGTTGTCCAGCCGCTCGGCCAGGGATTTGGTAAAGCCCACCGGCATGTGCTGCACCAGCAACAGGGCGGCGTTTATCTCCCGGGGCAGCTTGGGCAGTATCTCGGCCAGGGCCCGGGTGCCGCCGGTGGACGAGCCGATGGCCAGGGTCCTCATGATCCCGGTCGAGATCTTTCCCTCGAGCGCCGCCTGAGGCGGGCGCTGATTGCTTCCGGGCCTCAGCTTGGCCAGATCGACCCCGGCCGCCATCCGGATCTTCTCCACCAGCTCCTCCCGGACCTTGTCGATGTCCAGGGAGATCGAGCCGGACGGTTTGGTCACGAAGTCCACCGCCCCCAGCTCCAGAGCCAGCAGGGTGGACTCGGCCCCTTCCTTGGCGTGGGCCGAGAGCATCACCGTGGCCACCGGGGAATCGGTCATCAGCCGGGCCAGAGCCTGCAGGCCGTCCATCTTGGGCATCTCGATGTCCATGGTCACCACGTCGGGGGACAATTGGCGGACCTGCTCGATGGCCTCCAGGCCGTTCTTGGCGGAGCCCACCAGCTTGAGCCCCGGGGTGGCCTTGACGATGTCGCCCACCATGTTGCGCATCAGGGCGGAGTCGTCGACCACCAGAACTGTTATGGTGCGTAGGTCAGTCATCTTATTTTGAATATTTCTTTTTACTTTTAACAATTTTTACTGGCGAACCAACGTAAAAATGACTGTAGCCTGGGTTACCTACGCCGTATATAAAACCCTTTATTTTCCCGGATATATTTCCAACCCCATTTGGCGAATATAATGGCCCAGCATAAGGCTCTACTAATATCTGAAATTGATAATATTGTGCAATGGAAGAAGAATAATAACTTAATGGTATTTTAAATATGGTATCTACAAGAAAAGTATCAATAAAGTTTGTGCTACCATAATAATATCCCAAAGTATCAATAACATTATAATAAACATTCAACTTATACCAATCTGCCCTTTGTGCTTTTGTCCATGTGCAGTTAATGTTTTCTACGGGGATGGTATCATATTCAGCTGGGGTTAGTAAACTTGTGCCGCTTGGCACTTGTATGCACCCAGAACCAGTGTCAGAATCAGCTATTATTGTAACAGTTACTGTTGTATCATCAAAATAATGAACACAACCAGAATAGAAATACATCTGTCCATTACTTAAATAAGAAAACAACGTTTGACTTTGGGTGCCCCAACTCATCGTAACTGAAGTACTAGATGGATCCACAATTGGATCAGAGTATAATATACCATTTTGGGTTGGTGCTTTTAACCAACAATAAAAAACTTTTGGATTGTTAACATAAAAAGTATCAATAATACTAACTGGATTTTTTTCTTTACTACAGCCAATAAATAAAAACACTACCGATAAAATCAAAGCATATTTCTTCATACGACAAACTATCCGTTTTACTTGAAATCTTTATTACTCTACTGCTATTATAGATGCAGACAGTTTGAAATCCATTCTCACAGTTCTTTCATCCCGGCCTTGAAGGAGTGCACCACCACCGTGCCCGATGAGGTTAAAAACTCCACCGACCGGCCGTAGTCGGCCCCGGTATCCTCGGCCACGACGGGGATACCGTAATTGTTCAGCTCCTGCTTGGCCTGCAGGGTGTTCCTCTGCCCGATGTTGCTGTAGCTGGTCTTCCCCGAATTGAGCAGTTTGGAGAACATATTGGCCCCGCCCACCAGCTTGCTGACCATCCGTATCCTTGAGCAGCCCATCCCCTCCAGAGACTGGATCAGCTCCTTGAGGGCGGTGGTGACGAACTTGGCCGGATTGCTCTGGTTGCGGGCCAGATCGGGTTCGGGCAGCATCACATGGGCCAATCCGCCGGTCTTCATCTGGGGGTCGTAGATGATGATGGCCAGACAGGAGCCCAGTCCGTGGGTGGTTATTATAGCCGGACTCCGGGCTGTCTTATAATCGGCTATTTTCACTATCAGCTGGTCGGACAAGCTTCACCCCTTTTCATATTGCTCGGAGCACATATTAGTGAACATTTCTTTTAATTACCGTATTACATTGGTTCATGATGCCATACCTGCGAAGCTTGTCCTCGCGGAGGCGGGGAGCAGGCATCCAGTGGTTGTCTGTGGATTCCCGCCGGAGTTTATCCCGCACATGATGCGGGGCGGGAATGACACAAACACTCTATCAAACATTTATCGCTGATAATGGTGTGCCTGCTATCATCCGCACCTATAAATAAGCCAGGAAATTATTTTACGGCCCGGTAGATCCTTTCTTTGACGTCGAACGAGGCGAAGGTGTCCTTCATCTGTCCGAACATATTCTCCACCTTGCCCAGCACCAGAAAACCGCCGGCCCGCAGGGCCTGGGCGAACTTGTAGAAGATATCCTCCTGGGTCTGCCGGGAAAAATATATCAGCACGTTGCGGCAGAATATCAGGTCCAATTCGCTGTGGGGATACCGGGAGAAAAGGTCCAGTTTGTCAAATTTCACCATATCCTTTATCTGGGGGGAGATATGATACTTGTCGTTCCGGACCTCGAAATATTTTCCCGCCAGATTCTGGGGGATCTCATCCATGCTGGATCGGGGATAGATGCCGGCCTGGGCCTTCTCCAATATCCGGAGGTCGATGTCCGTGGCGTAGATGTTGCAGTCCATGGCCAGACCCCGGGCCTGGGAGAATTCGCGCCACATGATGGCCAGCGAATAGGGCTCCTCCCCGGAGGAGCATCCCGCGCTCCAGATACGGACCGGGCTGCTTTTGCTCTCCTCCAGGATTATCGGCAGGACCCTGTCAAAGACCGCCAGGTAGGTCTCGGCGTTGCGATAGAATTTGGTTACGTTGATGGTCAGGGCGTCCAGAAGTTTGATGTATTCCCCGGGGTCATCCTTCAGCTTCTGCCGGTATTCCTCATAACTGCTCACCTGGCAGGACCTCATCCTGACCGCCAGCCTTCTTTTAAGGGGACGCTCCTTGTACTGCCGGATATCAAAACCGCTGTCAGCCAGAATCTTACTGGCCAGCGCCACCAACTCCGGATCATTTATATTACTTGGCGAAAGCATTCTTATCCATCAGGGCCAGGTTTCGCTTCACCATCTGGTTCTCGGGGTCGGCCGCCAGAGCCTTCTGCCACCACTTCACCGCCAGGTCCTTCTGGCCCTGCTTAAGATACAGGTTGCCCAGCCGGGCCATATCCTGGGGTTCCAGGATGTCAAGCTCGGCCATCCGGTTGAGGGTTTCGATGGATTGCGCTATCATGGCGTTCTTGTAATACAGCTCCAGCAGATTGCGCAGTGCGATCCGGTCATCAGGCCGGGCCTTCAGCGCCGCGCTGTAGTACCTCTCGGCCTCCTCATCCTGCCCCTTGGCCTGCATCAGAGCGCCCAGGTTGTTCTGCAGGACGTGATTGGGTTTATTGCTGTTTTCTATGGAGCTCCACAGCTTGTATGCCTGCTCGGGGTCGTTGCCCTTCAGGGCTATCAACCCCGCCAGGAAAGCGGCCAGCAGGGGCTTGTCGGTCGCCGGGTCGATCCGGTCCAGCTGTTCCCGGGCGGAATCATTTTCATCATCCCCGCAAAAAAGATAGGCCAGGTTGACCCGGGGCATCGCCTTCTCGGGCGCCAGTTCGACGGCCCTGCGGTACTGCCTGGCGGCGTCCTCCCGCTCCCCCATCAATTCCAGGCTCAGGCCCAGGTTATTATAGGCCGCGGATTTTTTGGACTCCACCGCTATGGCCTCCAAAAATTCGGTGGCCGCTTCGGCGTACTCCGCCTTCCGGAAATGGATCAGCCCCAGATAGAACCGGGCTTCGTAATGGTCCGGCCTGATCTCGATGATCCGGCGGTATTCCCTGGTGGCCTCGTCGTACATCTGGGTGCGGTAGAAGGCCATCCCCAGGTTTCCGTGGTCGTCGATGATGTTAAGGTTCCAGGAGGCGGCCTGTTTGCTTTTCTCGGATCCCCGCTTGGCCAGCCCGGCCAGCAGCAGCCCGTAGACTATCTTGGAGGTCAGGAACTCGCCCAGGGCTGATGTTTCCATGATCTCGGCCAGCGAGCGGTACCCGTCGATCAACGACAGCACCTGCTTCTCCTCGCTGTTGAGATTCAGCTCCTCCTGTTTGGCCAGGTCCATCATCACCCGCTCCAGCACCGTCTGGGGGGTGGGCAGTTTCTTCTCCAGGGTCCGCCATTCGTCGACCCGCCTGGCCTCCTCCAGCAGCAGATTCATGGCATCCAGAGAGACCAGGATGGTCTCGCCCTCGGGCAGCGAATCCGGCTCGAAGAAGAACTCTCCTTCGTTCCATCGCAGCAGGAAGAAGATGGTGTCCTCGATCTGGCCCGAGACATCGGCCTCGATATCCGGCTGTTTGATCAGGCCCATCTCCAGCAGGATCCCCCCCAGCCGCCTGGTTCCCCCCTCCTGCTGCTGCAGGGCCAGGGCATCCTGCAGATTCTGGGAGGTTATCAGGCCCCGGGAGAACAGCCTGTCGCCCAGGCGGTCCGGCCGGTTCAGCAGGTTGGCAAAACAGATCTTGCCCTGGCTGAAAAAAATGCTGCCGAAATTACTGCCATCGGTGACCTTCAGGCAACCGGTCTTGCGCCCCACTGCCAACAGCTGCAGAACATCGGGCAGGCTCACTTCTTTGAATGATCCTTTTATGGCCATAGCTTACGGCACTTTTTATAGAATTCAGTTTTCATTTGCTAAGCATCTTCCATCAGCCGCTCCACCAAGAACGGCCAGGTCTCTTCGATGATCCCCAGATGGGCCGGGGCCGGCTCGGACTTCCCCTTCCCATCCTCAACCTCCTGGCTGAGAGAGGCGACCTTGTTAAGGGCCGGCTTCTCCCCGGCCGGCGAAGCCGGCAGGGGCCGGGGCGGGATGGCTTCGGGGGGCGGCTCCGGTTTTTTGACCGAGGGGGCGGCCTCCGGAGCGGTCTTTGGAGAGCTTAATTTCTGGGCCAGCGATCTTATCGCCACCTCCAGATCCTCGGCCTTGTCGGGGTCGAACATCAGGTTCTCGATCTTCTCCATCTGCTCCGGGGTGGCCCTGGCTGACAGCGGGCCGAATTCCTGCTGCAGGTTGATCAGTTTTTCTATGTTGCGGGTATACTCCTCGTAAGCTTCGGTGACGATGGATATGTCCTGCTCCAGGATCTTCTCTATGTTGAAGGTATTGAAGCCTTTCATTTTCCAGATGAACAGCTTCTCCTTGTATCCCTGGCGCAGCTGGTCGGCATCCTGCTGCTCGTCGATCAGGGCGGTGACCTTGTGATCCAGTCCGGAGATGAAATCTCCGAACTCCCCGACCGGACTGTCGCCGGCCGGCGGCTGGGACAGAACCAAGGGATCCGGTTCCGCCTGGGCCTGAGGGGTCTGCAACGGGGGCAGGGCCTCGTCCACCACCGCCTTGGTCAGCGGCCCTTCGGTCAGCGAGGCGTACAGCAGCACCTTGTTGAGGGCCCCCTCCAGCTCCCTGATGTTGGAGGGAACCCGGGAGGCTATGATCAGCGCGGTCTCGTCCGATAGGGCCACCCCCCGGTCACGGCTCTTGCGGGAGATGATCAGGCTCTTCTCGTTGACGTCCACTTCCTTCAGCCCGATGATCAGGCCGCCCAGCAGGCGGGAGAGCAGCTTCTGGTCTATGCTCTCGATCTTCTGGGGCGTGATATCGGTGGTGACTATTATCTGGCGGCCAGAGCCCACCATCCGGTCGAACAGGGGAAGCAGGCGGATCTGCATCTTACTGTCCGCCAGCCCCAGGTGAAGGTCGTCAAAAAGCAGCAGGTCCGATTTCTCGGCGGCGACCAGATCCTCCAGCGACATCTGGCTGCCGTTGAGGAAGACCAGGTTCCAGCCGGGCTGGGCCAGGGCCACCGCATTGCCGATGGCCTGCATCAGATGGGTCTTGCCCAGCCCCACCCCGCCGTGGATCAGCAGGGGGTTGTATACGTTGCCTGGGTTCTCGGCCACCTTGCGGGCGGCGGCAAAGGCCAGCCGGTTGCTGGGCCCGGTAACGAAATTATCGAACTGATAAACGCTCTTTAATATGTGGGGCTTTCCTTCGGTCATTGGGCTTCCTTGAGTTTATCTTCGGTATTTGGCGCTGAGCGACTGCAGCACCAGGGCGGAGACGGCCTTGAGGGTGTCGAACACCCCGGCTCCGGTGGTGGCCACCGCTTCGTAATGGGGAACCTTTCTTGAATTCAGGGCGTGGTCCATTTCGGCCACCGGGACTATGTTCGGCATGTCCCTTTTGTTGTATTGCATCACCATGGGCACTTTGTTGATGTCCATTCCCAGTATGCCCAGATTGTCCCGCAGATTGGCCAGGCTCTCCAGGTTCTCCTGCCACAGATCCACCTGGGAGTCGGCCACGAATACTATCCCGTCGGCCCCCTGCAGCACCAGCTTCCGGGTGGAGTTGTAGAACACCTGGCCGGGAACGGTGTACAGCTGGACCCGGGTCTTGTACCCGGCAATGTCCCCCAGCTCCAGAGGCAGGAAGTCGAAGAACAGCGTCCGGTCCTTCTCGGTGGCCAGGCTGACCATGGAGCTGCGTTTGATATCCGGGATCTTGCTGTAGATGTACTGCAGATTGGTGGTCTTGCCGCAGCGGCCCGGACCGTAATAGACGATCTTGCAGGTGATCTCTTTTGATGAATAGTTAATTAAAGACATTTAAGGTAAATATTATCGATTTCTGATTTATTTTCTCTGCGTCTCCGCAGTTATTAATGAGGGCTCTATCTAAGTTTCGTTTTTATTAGGAATCCATGAAATCATGAATACTATAAACCAGGGAAACCCCGATTGATTCCTGCAATTCCTGGTTTCCTTATAGAATAAATTCGTTTTTCATCGACCGTTATGCAATTAATTAAGTGCTCAGGTTAATAACAATCTCGAGCTAGGAGAACAGTTTGGACAGGGCATCCTCCACCGCCTGGTTGAAATCGGGCAGGGCCTCCTCCTGGGCCCCCGGCTGGCCCGGGGCGTCTGAAGGCTGCCGGTCCATTTTTTCCGAAAGATCCCGGGCCGCCTGGTCGGTATCGGACACGATGGCCCTGGCCAGCACCGGGGACAGCTCCCGCTCAGCCTCCCCGGCGGCGTGCCGGATCATGCCCACCACGGTGGATTTGTCGAAGATGGTGGCCAGGATGAACTGGTCGGCTATCAGGCAGAAATACACGTTCCAGGTCTTGCCCTCCTGGAACATCACCTTGAACTTCTCCTCGGCCACCACCTTGGCCAGGGCCTGGGTGGAGGTGAAGATCCCGCCGATCAGGGCGGCGATGGACTGGACGTTGAAATTGGCGGTGAACCCGGCCAGGCTTATCAGGTGCCCGCTCTTGGCCAGCAACAGGGCGCAGCTGGCCCGGCTGTCCTTGAGGTAGCGGCCCATGGAGGCCTCCACCGCCTGGTTGATCTCCTCCGAAAGGACGTACTGAATGTTGGTCATAGCATATCCATCAAGTGTTCCAGGCTGGCCTTCATTTTTATGGACACCAGGCCGATATTGGCCCCGGCCTCGGTGATCACGATCAGGATGCAGTGCTGGGCGCACAGGAAGATGATGTTGCCCTCGCTGGCCAGCAGCTGCACCCCGTAGATCTGCTCTTCCTCCCCCCGGGCCAGCGATTTGACCACCTGGTTGAAGATGGAGGCCACCATGGCGCTGATGGTCCGCTCCTCCAGGCCGGACATGATGTTGGAGGCGATCACCAGCCCTTCCTTGTCTATCACCAGGCTGCCCCTGACCCCGGGGATGTCGTTTATCTGGTTCAATATGTTCTTCATTTTATGCTCAAACCCTGTTCAAGTTATTTTAAGATGACAGGTTCTTTATCCGCTCGATGGCCCGCTTGATGTTAACCGCCACCAGGCCGGTCTTGGCCGAGCTCTCGGCGGTCACCATCAGCACCTGGCCGCCCACCCGGTTGAGGAAGATCTTTTCGTTCCTGGTGTCTATCACCGCCCGTTCCAGCTGGCCCAGCTTGATCTTATGCATGGCCTGTGAGGCGGTGGAGAACACCAGCGATGACAGGGCCCCGGAGGATTCCTCGTCGACCCCGGCGGCCTGCGGAGCGAAGGCGCTGGCCACCGGAAAGCCGGACTCATCCACCAGCAGGCTGGCAAAGACCTGGGGGGTCTGGATGATCTCGTTGAGGATCCGGCCGAAGGCTGTCATGGTTTTGGGGTCGGCCTCCTCCCGAGGTTTAGAATTTTTCTCCGGAGTCGGGTCAGAGATGATCTCCGCCGGACCGGACTCGCTGACAGGTTCCGGTGGCACGAATTCCATCTTGGGTTTTTCGGCCGCCTGGGCGGCCAGAGCCATCATGGCCTGGGCTCCCTGGTGGAAATCGGCCGGATCGACCAATGCCGGCTCCCCAGGGATGGCCGCCTGCGAAATGTCTTCCGGAGCCCTCGGCTCCTCTATCACCGGCATTTCTATTTCGATCTTTTCGGGTGGGTTCGGATCTTCCCCGGCCGGAATAGCGGCGATCTCGGGAGATCTCGGTTCGGGCTGGCCGGGTCTGTCCAGCTCGGCCAGGACCTTTTTGGCCAGGGAATTCTCCGGCCGGACCGAAAGGATCTTGGTCAGCTCGGCCCGGGCCTTCTCGGTATCGTTGATCCCCTTGTAGCACTGGGCCAGCACCAGCCGGCCCTCGATGTTGTCGGGATGCGATTCCAACCCGCTCAGGCAGATGTTGATGGCCTCCTGATACAGGCCGTTCTCGCGGTAGAAGTCGGCCAGGGAGCCGAACAGCAGCGAGGAGGGATCATCGACCACCTGATCCGGGAAATCTTTAGGGCTGTCCGAAGACATATCTGATGACATAGTGCACCGAAATTATTTTTAATGCTTTGTATTTTGGCGGATCTTGGTTGATGCCCGCCGGCGACCCCCTATTCCCCCATTATCGGCAATCTTCGCTCTTTAAGTTTTTTCATCCTCTCCAGCCAGGCTTTCACCTCGGGGCTCAGCTCCGGGGCGGGCTCCGCCGGTTTATCGAAGCCGGCCATGGTCTGCCGTCCGTCGGCCACGGCGGCCTTCTCCTCCAATCCCTCGGCCCATCTCACCGCCAGGTCCACCAGCTCCCGGATCTTCCCGGCCCTTTTATCATCGTGTGAAAATGACAGGAACCGCTCCCATCTCTCCACCGCCAGCTCCAGCCGCCCGATCTTGGCGTAGGCAAAGCCCAGGCAGTAGTTGATCTCGGGGTTGTCGTCCCGGCCCTGGCTGGCCAGTTTGTATTCCATGATGGCCTCGTCGAAGGACTCGGTCTTGAAATAAGCCTCGGCCAGATAGAGATGGGCCAGCGGAGAATCCGGCTCCTTGATCAGGATCTCGGAGAAGGTCTCGATGGCCTTCTCCAGCTGGTCTTTCTTGATCAGCTCCAGGCCCGTTTTTATCGGATCCATCACCGGCTCCTGAATATCCAGCGACAACGGGCCTTTCAGGGCGGTGGCCTTTACCAGGCCGGTGGCGCACAGGCCATAGATGACCTTGGCGGTCTCGAACTCCCGCCCCCCCACCGAGGCTATCACCTGACGGGCTGTTTTCTGGCCGTCGATATTGGCCAGGATCAGCCACTCCTCCGGCCTCAGGTCCAGCCGGGCCGAGGTCAGGTCGCTGCCCGGGGCCAGGGTCAGCACCATATCCAGGTCCGGCAGTTTGGACTGGATCTTGGACCACTCGTCCAGCCGGCGGGAGACCTCCATGATCACGTTCTCGGTGATCTGGACGAAGGCCAGGTCGGGGTCGGGGACCAGCTCCATGTCCTCGAACCGGAAATAGCCCTCCTGCCAGCTCATGATGGTGGAGACCGTCTCCTCCACCTGGGTCTTCAGCATGGCCCCCACCGCGTTCTTGGTGGCAAAGCCGCGCACCACCGCCAAAGCGCCGATCTTCTTTTTTTGCTTGGCGCTGGCCTGCTCCTTGAGCAGGATGTCCAGCTGGTCCTTGCTGAGCTTGCCGGAGGACAGCATCATCTGCCCCAGCTTCTCCTGCCCCTGTTGCAGGGTGCTGCGGATGATGTTCCCGGAGACGAAGAACACCTGGCCCACGTTCCGGGTGCAGTCCAGGGTCAGAACCCCGGATTTGCGGGACATGGCCAGCAGCTGGAACAGGTCCATCAGGCTGAGTTCTTTTATGGGGCCTTCGATCGCCATGTTTTAAAATAAAATATTAAAAGTTAAAAATAAAATATTTGCCGACTGTTGGTATGACCAGGTTCATTCGAAGAGATTTCCCCTGGTTCTGGTTTTTATATTCTTATTTGTCAGGGCACTGGCCTTCTGGCAACGACCCAAATTCCAAATTCATAATTCTAAATTCTGAATTCCCGGCTTACCTTCCCCCCGCCACCTGCTCCCATTGCATGGCGGTTTCGATGGCCTTTCCGGCCAGGGCCTTCAGGGCCTCATCTTTTGTAAAAGAGATGGCCTTCTGCCAGGCCTCCACCGCGTCCCGGGTCTTGCCCCGCTGGGCCAGCAGCCTGCCCCACAGCATGTACAGCTCGGGCTGGTCTCCGTGGCTCTGCATCAATTCCTGGCATAGCTGGTAGGCCTTGTCGGGCTGGCCGGCCTTGACCGCCAGCTGGGCCAGCCCCAGTTTGGCGTTAAACGAATCGGGGGAGATCTTGGCCGACAGGGCATACTCCACCGCGGCCTTGTCCAGCTGGCCCAGCTTGACGTAGGTTTCGCCCAGCGCCAGATGCGAGTCCAGATGGGCCGGGCTGTTGATCACCGCTTTCTTGAACTCCTCCACCGCCTGCTCCAGCTTGTCCTGGGAGATGTACAGTTGGGCCAGTTGGTAATAGCCCTGGGGCAGTTTGGGGTTCAACTTTATCACCTGGCGGTAGGCCATGATGGCCTCCTCCGGCTCGTTCTGCACCGCGAAGATCTCCCCCAGCCCCAGGAACAGCGAGATGTCGGAGGGATTGATCTTCAGGGCGTTCTCGTAGCAGACCCTGGCATCCTGGTAGTCACAGCGTTCCAGATATATCCGGCCCAGCTGGGACATCAGCTCCACATCCTCCGGCCGGGCGGCGATCTCCTCGCGCAGGATGGCGATGGCCTGGTCGCTGTCGCCCTGCATCAAGTGGGCCCGGGCCAGACCGATCTTGAAATCCTTCTGCTCCGGGTTCAGCTTGGCCAGCACCCCGTATCTGACTATGGCCTCGGCCCCCTGCTTCTCGTCCATCGCCAGCTGGGCCAGGCTCTCCAGGGCCAGCTGGTTCTGGGGCTGCTGTTCCAGGATGGCCTTGGCCTTCTTCTTCAGCTCGCCGCTTTTGCCCTCGGCCCGGAGTTTTTTCAGGCTCTCGATGTCCGACTCCAGGGTAGCCTCGTCCCATTTGCTGGCCTTGGTCCGGATGGAGGCCTCCTCCAGCACCCCGCCGAAGATATCCTGGGCCACGGTGGTGCCCTGCTCCTGGCCGGAGCCCTGCCAGCCGTCCAGGATCAGCAGCTCCGGGTCGTCCACGTAGAAGTCGATGCCCAGCTTGAAGGAGCCGCCGGTGTAGTATGATTTGAGTTCCATGGCCCGTTTGGTGGCGGCCAGAGATTCCTGATATTTCTCCTGGGCCGCCAGGGCGAATCCCAGGTTGTAATAGGCCTCGGCAAAATCCGAATCCAGCTTGATGCAATGCTCGAATTGGGCCAGGGCCTCGGTGTACGATTTCTGTTTGAGATAAAGCAGGCCGATGTTGTTGTGGGCCAGGGCCGAATCCTGGTTCAGCTTGAGCACCTCCTGGTATTCGGACATGGCCAGCTCGTCCTTGCCCTGCTTGGCGTACAGCAGGCCCAGGTTGAAGTGGGCGTCGCCGTACTGCGGCATCCTGGCCACCGCCTTCCGGAATGTCTCCTCGGCCAGCTGCTGCTGCTCCTGGTAGACATAAGCGATCCCCAGATTGTTCAAGCTGACCACATAGCCGGGATCGGAATCCAGGGCCCGCTGGTACCACTTGACCGCTTCGGCCGAGGCCCCCATCCGGTGATAGGCCAGGCCGGTGTCGTTGTAAAGTTTGGCGTTGTCGGGATCGAACTCCAGGGCCTTTTTATAGGCCTCGATGGCCTTCTGGTTCTGGCCCATGAACAGGTAGATCTCGCCCACCTCCTTATGGACGATCCGGTTCTCCCCCTCCAGGGACAGCGCCAGCTCGAACTCCTTGAGGGCCTGCTTGAAAAGCCCCTTGCGCCGGAAGCCCACCCCCAGATTGTAGTGGGTCATGAATCCGTCCGGGGACACCTGCACCTGATCCTCCGAATGGCGCTTGATCTCGGTCAGCAGGTCCTGGCTGTAGTAATCGATCCCCAGGTTGACCTGGGCCTTGGAATAGTTGGGATTGAGGGCGATGGCCTGGCGGGATTCCTCGATGGCCTTTTCCAGCAGGCCCTTCTCGCCGTAAGTGAAGCCCAGCAGGAAGTGGGCCTCCGAGCCCCCGGGGTTGATCTTGATGGCGGTCTCCAGCTGGTTGATGGACTGGTCCAGCAGGCCCAGGTTGTAATAGATCTCCCCCAGCCCGGTGTGAATGACGTATGAATCGGGATCCAGCTTCAGGGCCTGCTGGTATATCTCCACCGCCTCGTTGAACTGCCCCTGCTGTTTCAGGGTCAGCCCCAGGTAGAGGTAGGCCAGCATGTCGCCGGGCTTGAGCTCCACCGCCTTCTGGTAGTTGGCGATGGCCGACTTGTACTGCCCGGTGTTGCGCAACGCCTCGGCCAGCCGGAAGTAGGCGTTGGCATCGGGGCTTTTCTTCAAAGCCTCCTCGGCCTGCTGGATCTCATCCCGGTAATAGCCGCTCTTGCGGTAGACCACCTCCAGATTGCTTCTGGCCAGAACGTTCTGGGGGTCGATCTCCAAGGCCATCTGCAGCACTTCCACCGCCTCGGCATACATGCCCTTGTTGAAATAGACCACCCCCAGGTTGTTATGGGCCGAAGCGTCGCCGGCGTCTATCCGGCTTCGGAAGCCCCGCAGTATCTTCTGCTCCTCTGGGCTGACCGGGGGGATGTTTTTTTCTTCAGCGTGTTCCATTTTATAAAATCCGGATCCTCATGAATATTTTTGTTTACCCCAGATGGATGGCCTTCAGTATCACCCCCAGCGAGTCGGGATCCGGCAGCAGCAGGAAATATCCGTGCAGCACGGCGTTCTTTTCCACAAAACGGAATTCGGTCTCGATGCACACCACCAGGTCCTTGTCGTTGCCGAAATCCAGCGACACCGCGTCCAGCACCGCCGAGGCCATGTCCACCGTCATGCTGGGCACCGAGGGGACCATCACCAGGCCCAGCAGGTCGCCCAGGGCGTTCATGTAGGCGCAGGTCAGGACGTTGGACACCTCCTTGAGGGCCGATTCCTCCAGCTCCCCGATCCCGGTGGTGCTGCCCACCGGCTTTCTCAGCAGGCAGTCGGTCAGGTGCCAGGCCGCCTCCTGGGGGAACATCAGCAGGGTTCGGCCGGTCATGTCGCCCAGGAAATAGATCAGCACCCCGGCCACCACCTCGTTGGGCTTGGCGGCCATATTGAAGATCTCCTCGATGGGGTTGATCCTGATCACCGGAACATTGACCAGCACCTTCTCGTTGGTCAGCTCCGACAGGGCGGTGGCCGCATGGCAGGCCCCGATATTGGCCACCTCCTTCAGGGCGTCCAGTTGTATCGCTCCCAGTTCGTTAAGTTCCATCTTTCTACCCTCTCTATATCGCCGATGTATTGATTGTCTTTTTTATCAGACCGCTATATTGTTGAGATCCAGGATCAGCATGGGGCGGCCCTCCCGTCCGATGGTGGCCCCGCTGAAGGTTTTGATCCCTTTGACGAAACGGGACAGCGGCTTGACCACGATCTCCTGCTGGCCGATCATGGAGTCGAACAGCAGCGCCAGCTCCGCCCCCTGGCGATCCACGATCAGGGCCGGCCCTTCGCCGATGCCGGTCTCCGGAGAAAGCCCGATGACGCTGGCCAGCCGCACCACCGGGATCACCCGGTTCCGGAACTGCAGCAGCCTCTTGCCATGCAGTGTTTTCAGGGCCTTCTGCTTGATATTGGTGATCTCCTTGACCTGGGTTATGGGGACCGCGTAGGTCTGGTCATCGGCCGAGATCAGCAGGGTCCGGATGATGGCCAGGCTCAACGGGACCGTGATGGTAAAAACCGATCCCTGGCCGGGCCGGCTGTCCATGGCGAAGCTGCCGCCCATCTCCTCGATCCGGCGCTTGACCACATCCAGCCCCACCCCTCGCCCCGACAGCTCGCTGACCTTGTCGGCGGTGGAAAATCCCGGCAGCAACAGGTATTCATACAACTGCTGGTCGGCCAATTCCGCGGCTTGGATCGCCGTCAGGTGCCCGTTGTCTATCACCTTGCGGCGGATCCGTTCCAGATCAAAGCCCTGGCCGTCGTCGACCACCTTGATCAGGACCTGGTCCTTCTGTTTCAGGGCGGTCAGGGTTATCGAGCCCAGCTGCGACTTGCCGGCCTGCTTCCGCTGGTGCGGCAGCTCGATGCCGTGGTCCACCGCGTTTCTCAGCAGGTGGATCACCGGCTCGGAAAGCATCTGCAGGATGGCGCGGTCCATCTCCAGCTCCCGGCCCTGCACCGTGAAATCGATCTCCTTGCCCAGCCCCTTGGCGGCATCCCGCACCACCCGGGGAAAACGGTCCAGCACCTCGGACATCGGCACCAATCGGGCGGTCAGCACCTCCTGCTGAAGGTCGGAGGCTATCTGGGCGATCTTGTCCACCCCGTCCTGAATGGCCGGATCTCCGTTCTGAACGGCCAGCTGTTTCAACCTCTCGCGCCACACCACCAGCTCGCCCACCAGGTTCATCAGGCTGTCGAGCCGGGCCACGCTGACCTTGACGTCCTTGGCCTTCTCCTGGGCCAGCTGGACGAAAGCTCCGATGGTTTTTCTCTCCAGCGCTTCCTCGGCGCTCTCCTCCCGCACTTCCTCGATCTGGATGTCCTCGACATCGGCGCAGGTGACATCGTTCTTCAACTCCTCCTGGTCCTCCTGGTCGGTAACCAGGAAGATGGTGAAGCCCCGGTCGAATTTCTCCGATTCCAGGTCATGCCTCTCCGGCACGGTATAGGCCACCCGGCCGATCCTCTCCAGGGTATGCAGTATCAAAAAGGCCCGGGCCGATTTGAGGGAGACATCCTGCTCCAGCAATATCCGGATCTTGAAGACATGGGAATTGTCGGTTTTAAGGGGATTGATCCTCTTAAAATCGCTGCCCCCGTTGGAGGCTACCTTGGCCGGGGCCGCCTCAGGGGTCACGGCGGTCAAACCCACAATCTGACCCACCAGCTCCCGGCATCGCTGGGTGAGGCTCTGGTCCGGCTGTTTCCCGGCCGCCACCAATCCCACCGCTTCCTCCAGAAAATCCAATACCGAAAAGATCAGATCTATCTCCTCGGAAGCGGCCGCCGTCTGACGGCGGCGCATCTTGTCCAGCAGATCCTCGCCCTTGTGGGTAAGATCGGCGATGAAATCCAGTCCGATGGAGGCCGCCATGCCCTTGATGGTGTGCATGGAACGGAAGATCTCGTCCAGCTGGGAGCTCTCGTCGGGCTTCTTCTCCAGGGACAATAGCGCCTGGTTCAGGCTGACCAGGTGCTCCCTGGTCTCCGCCACGAACAGATTTATGTATTTTGCGGTATCCATGGAATACCCCTATTCCCGGTCCTTCGCTAGCAACGAAACCTCCGGGATATCAGGTTATCCTGATGCTCGAAGCGGTTATTTCAGCGCCCGCTGGGCCGCTTCCAGTACCCGCGAGGGCTGGAAGGGTTTGACCACGAAATCCCTGGCCCCGGCCTGGATGGCTTCCACCACCAAAGCCTGCTGGCCCATGGCGCTGCACATCAGGATCCGGGCGTTGGGATCTATCTGCATGATGGCCTTGACCGCCTCGATGCCGCCCATGTCGGGCATGATGATATCCATGATCACCAGGTCTGGCTTCAGCTTCTGGTATTGATCCACCGCCTCGGCGCCGGTGGCGCCTTCGCCGCAGACCTCGAACTCTCCCTTTTTCAGGATGTCCGAGATCATGGTCCTCATGAAGATGGCATCGTCCACCACTAATACCTTGCGACTCATTTAACCTCCTCCAAAGATAATATTTTATCCAAGTTAAGTATTATTATTTTTTCCCGGTTGATCTCTATCACCTTGTCGTAGAATCGCCCGTTGGCGGCTTTTTTGATGCTGTCGGGAACATCCTTCGGCACAGCCTTGATGGTCTCCACGCTGTCCACCCGATCCACTATCAGCCCGGCCGTCTCCTGGTTATAATCCACGATGATTATAACCACATCGGGTCCGAGCCGGCTGTTTTCCACCAGATGCAGCCTTCTCCGCAGGTCGACAATGGTGGTTATCTCGCCCCTCAGATTGATAAGCCCGGCGAGATACTCCGGAGCCAGGGGCACCGGGACAATATCCTGCATTTCCTCGATGCTTTTAACCTGATCGGTGTAAAGTGCAAACTTTTCTTTACCCAGGTTGAATATTACAATTTCCCGGGATGCAATTTTTTCCGTCATAGAACGGTTATCCTATTAAATATATAATACTTAACAGTTTATAACTTTTTTTACCATAAGTCAATAAAAAAATACCGGAAATTTCATCTTTAAGCCAAATAGCAAAAGGGACGGCAAATATGCCGTCCCTTAACAGAAAAAATTTGATTATTCAATCACTACTCTCTTCTTGGTAGCCTTGAAATCACCGGTTTCAAAACGTTAGATATAAATTCCGCTTAGTGCATTTAATAACCCAGACCTTAAGGTCTGGGTTATTAATATTGTCTCACTCGTATCTTAATGCCTCTATCGGATCCAACTCGGCCGCCCGTTGGGCCGGATACCAGCCGAAGAATATGCCCACCGCAGCCGAGAAGCCGAAGCCCAGCAGCACCGACCACCAGCTGACCGAAGCCGGCAGTTTTATCACCAGAGAGACCAACCAGGCCAGAATGAATCCCAGGATCATCCCGGTCACTCCGCCTACCAGCGACAGAGTCACCGCTTCGATGATGAACTGCTGCATGATGTCCTTCTTGCGGGCCCCGATGGCCTTGCGGATTCCGATCTCCTTGATCCGCTCGTTGACCGACACCAGCATGATGTTCATGATCCCGATGCCGCCCACCAGCAGCGACAACAGCGTGACGCCGATCATCAGGCCGAACACACCGGCGGTGATCTTCTTGAAGATCCCCATTATCTGGTCGGCGGTGACAATGCCGAAATCATCCGGTTTGGAGGGCGGCACCTTGCGCCGGCGGCGCAGCAGCTCGGTGACCTCATCCTTGGCCTGTTCGATATGAGCCACGTCAAGCGGCTGGACAGCTATAGTGACCGACCCGCCCCGGCCCCGGTTGCGGATCTGTCCGGTGAATATCTTCTGGTAGGTGGAGATGGGAATGATCAGCATATTATCCTGATCATTGCCCAGGAATGATCCCTTTTTCCCCAGCAGGGCTATCACCTCGAACCGGTTGCCGTTGATGATAATCTCCTTGCCCAGAGGGTCCTGCTGGCCGAAAAGCTTTTCCACCACTGTCGATCCCAGCATGGCCACCTTGCGGCTGTGGGTCATGTCCACGTTGGACATGGCCCGGCCGTCGATGATCTCATAATCGGCGATGAACTGGAATTCCGGCGTGGTGCCGTGCACCTCGGTGCCCAGCACCTCCTGCTTGCCGTATTTGACGCTGGCCATGTTGTCCAGCATGGGAGCCACCCGTAGCACCGAGGGACAATTGTCCCTGACGGCGTAGGCGTCATCGATGGTCAGGTTCTTGCGGCCCCTGGTATTCAGCCAGTCGTCATGGCTCATCACCAGACCCTGCTTTTGAACGTATAACGTAGTGGTGCCCAGGGAGGAAAGCTGCTTGGCGATCATCTTATTGAAGCCGTCGATCAAAGCCAGCATACCGATCACCGTCAGCACTCCGATCATGATGCCTAAGGTGGTCAGCCCGGAGCGGAGCTTGTGGGCCCAGATGGCGTCAAAAGCCAGCCTGACCGCTTCCCAAATATTCATGGCCTTACCCTTTCCTTATGATTTGATCGGAGACGATCTCTCCATCCAGTATCCGAACCGCCCGGTGGGCATGTTCTCCCACTTTTTGGTCGTGGGTCACCAGGATCACCGTCTTGCCTTCTTTATGCAGCCGGTCGAACAGAGCCATGATCTCCACCCCGGTCTTGCTGTCCAGATTTCCGGTGGGTTCATCGGCCAACAGGATCGAGGGATCATTGACCAGGGCCCGGGCGATGGAAACCCTCTGTCTCTCGCCACCCGACATCTCGGTAGGCTTGTGATGAACCCGGTGGGCCAGCCCCACCGATTCCAGCGAAGCCATGGCTTTAGCCCTTCTGATCCCGGAATCGACCCCGGCATACTGCATGGGCAATTCCACATTATGCAGGGCCGAAGAGCGAGGCAGCAGATTGAAGGTCTGGAAGACGAACCCTATCTTCTTGTTTCTCACCGCCGCCAGCTGGTCGTCATCCATCTCCGATACCAATAATCCGTCCAGATGATAGCTTCCGGTGGTGGGGGTATCCAGGCATCCCACCAGGTTCATCAAGGTGGATTTGCCGGAGCCCGAGGGACCCATGATGGATACGTACTCTCCAGCCGCGACGTTCAACGAAACTTTTTTTAAGGCCTCCACCTTGACGCCATCCATCTTATATACCTTGGAAAGATTTTCCATTTTTATCATGGCTTACAACCTACTTTCCCCGGCTGCCCTGTTTCCCGGCAGCCTGATCTTTGGTCACTTTGACCTTATCGTGGTGCTTCAGGTTCCGCAGCACGCTGAACGGCCCCTTGATCACCTCCTGGCCGTCCGATAATCCGGAAAGCACTTCAATGTTTTCCTGGTCGGAGATACCGGTGGTGACCGGAATGATCACCGCCTTCCCTTTCTCCACGACATAGACCACCTCCTGCTCCTTCTCCTTGGCCTTCTTGCCGTCGCTTGTCTTTTCCCCGGCCAGGGCTCCGCCCTTCTCTTTGCCTTTCTTGCGTTCAGCCGCTTTTCGCTCGGAATCAACCTTGCGCATAACCACCGACTGGATGGGGATCAGAATAATATCCTTTTTATTGGACGTGGTGATATCAACGTTGGCAGACATTCCGGATTTCAGGTCATCCGATCTATCGATGAATCTTACTTTCACAGTGTAATTCACCGAAGCATTGCTGGAGCTTGAGATGACCGAGCTGATGGCGGCATTCCCCACCTCGGAGACCTCTCCCTTGAATGTTTTGCCGATGATGGCGTCCACCTCGATCTCGGCCGGCTGGCCTATTTTGATATCCTTTACATCGCTCTCGTCCACCTGGGATTCCACCTCCATCTGGGACATGTCGGCCACTACCATGATCACCGATCCGGCGTTGTTCATGGTCCCGGTGACCACCACTTCGCCCACCTCCACATTCAGCTGGACCACCGTGCCGTTGATGGGCGAGGTGATGGTGGTCTTGCTGTAGGTGTCCTGGGCCTGCTCCAGCGAGGCTTCGGCTTGGGTCAGGCGGGCCCGGTCCAGATTGAATTGGGTGGTAGTGGCCTCATTTTCCTCCTGGGATATCAGTCCGGCGGCAAACAGCTCCTGCTTGCGTTTATAGATAAGTTCGGTCTGGGCCAGGTTGGCTTTGGCCAGCTCCAGGCTGGCCCGGGCCTGCTTGACCTGGGCGGCATAGCTGGTGGGGTCTATCTGCACCAGGATCTGGCCCTTTTTCACCAGGTCTCCCTCCTTCACCGGAAGGCGGCTGATCTTGCCCATCACGTAGGCCGATATCTGGACCTCGGTCTCGGCCTTGACGTTTCCCGGAGCCGAGACGATGGAGACTATCTCGCCCTTCTTGACCTGGGCGGATTGGACGGCCAGTTTCTTGGTGCCCTTTACTATATTGGAAACCACCAGGATCACCACCAACAGCGATGCCGCGGTTATTATCCATAATTTCTTGCTTTTGAAGTTGATCATCGGGCTTTCTCCATTTGTATGTTCTGATTTTCGATTTTATATTTCCGTAAGCAGGATAGATCACCACTTGCCCAGGGCTTTGGCGGTTCTGGCCTCCGCCAGATAATATTCGCACAGGGCATTGGTGGCCTGCTGTTGGGACTGGTTGTAGGTAAGCTGGCTGGTCAACAGGTCCAGCACCGAAGCCGAGCCCAGTTTGTATTTTTCGTTGGTCAGTCGGTAATCCTCGCTGGCCTGCTGCAACAGGTCCCCCACCAGCGCTACCGCCTCCTTGGCGGTCTTCAGGCCGATCTGCGCCTGTTTAAGTTCGGAATAGACCGATTGCCGGGCCGATATCATGTCGGCCTCGGCCGCCCTGGCTTGGGCCCTGGCCTGCCTGATCCTGGCCATCGAGGCTGTGCCGTCAAAAATATTCCAACTGAGGGCCAGACTGGCGCTCCAGTAATCATGGGCGTTCCAGCTGTCGTTGCTGGCAAATTGCATACTATCGGAATATCCGTAGCTATATGAAAAAGACAGGTATGGAAGCTTGCTAAGATATGCCGACCAGGCAGAGGATTTCTTGGCTTGGTGGTTTTTCTGGGCCGACAGATAGCCGGGGTTGCTTTCGATGGTCTTGTCATCCAGGGATTCTATGGTGTATGCCTGCTGGGCAGTGTCCGGGAATGCCACTTCCGAGCCAACCCGCACTTCTCCGGCCAGGCCCAGAATGTTGGCTATTGCCTGCCGGCCTGTCAGCTGGGCGCTCTGGGCATTCAGCAAATCTATCTTGCTCTGCATCAGGCGCACCTGTATCTTCAGCATGTCGGCCTGGCTTATGGATCCCAACTGGTACATCAGTTTGGCCTGCTTGGACTGCTCCTCGCTCTGCTTGACCGAGGCCTGGGCCACCTCCATGGCCTTCTGCAGTTTCACCAGATTGTAGTAGGCCGCTTTGACATTATAGACCAGCGAGGCCACCGATTGCTGATATCCGGATTTGGCAGCCTGCCGAGACCGGTACGATCCCAGGATATCCGCCCACTGGGAGAGATTCACCACGCTCTGGCTGGCGGACAATGAGGTCCGGTAACTTTCGTTTTTTCCCCCTTCTACGACATTATAGAAGGCATCGTAAGTTGTGGCCGGGCCGCTCTGCCCGTAGCTGGAGGAGGCGTTTATGTGCGGCAGGATGCCCGACACCGAGGTCTGCAGCCCGGCCCCGGCAATGGTCAGGTTGCTTTGGGCCCGCACCATATCCGGGCTCTGTTTAAGGGCCATCTCCACGCATTGTTCGACAGTCAATAGTTGATCGGCCGGTTGGGCGGTTATCATCGATGCCGGCACCCAGGAAAGCATCAATATCAGGAACAGGTTTTTCATACATCTGCCTTTGATCTTTATTGGTTTGATTATTGCTAAAAACTACGTTTTATTGAAAAATAAAGTTTCCTAACTTTTGGCTATGCCGTAGAAGAAAAGATCAGTTATGTTCTTGATGGTCTTGCTTTTGGAAATTTCGGGATGTGAATGAAATGCCCCCCGGCTGGCCATGGCCATCATGCCGGCCCACAGGGCATAATCGCCCTGCTTGAACTTGCCCGCCCTGGCGCCGTTCTCCAGTTCATCGGCCAGGACCTTTATCACCTTATGGTTATGGGCCTTGATCTTTTTGACCCTCTTCATTATCTCCTTGCCCTCTATCTCGTGCATCAGGTTGAGCAGGGCGCGGTTTTCGGTCACAAAATCCGCCAGGGCCTCCAACATGCCTGCCACCTTATTTTCCGGGCTGTTCCGCTTTTTCCTGGCGGCAATCATCCGGCCGTGCATCTCATCCATGGCATTTTCCAATATGCTGAAGAACAGGTCCTCCTTGTGGGAAAAATAGCGATAGATGGTGCCCTTGCCGATCTTGGCCTCCCGGGCCACATCGTCCATCAATGTTTTATGGAAACCTTTCCGGGGGAACACCTTCCCGGCGGCCCTCAGGATGTCCAGCTTCTTGTTATCGTTCAGGGTTCGCATTTGTACTCCGATTTATAATAGAACTGACCGGTCAGTTCTATTATAAACAAAAAACAGGACATTGTCAAGATGCCCGGTATCTATTGTTTGGCACTCCGAACCGGACTCTATTTAGAACGGCCTTTCGCCGTTTATGCCAGTTCTGGAGGAAGCTGGCTGTCCGGCTAGGGCCGTTCTTTGGGTTATGAAGACTCTATGCAGGATTAGACAACGTATACTTGATAAGGTTTAATAGCATTTGACATTTTTTCCACAATTTCCTTTATCCTCACCATGTTCATCACGTCCTCCTGGTTATAGGCCAGCAAAGTGTTCAATGAGCCAATGCTGCCGTATTCGATATAATTATGCCACAGATACAAGGCATCGCGGCCGTCCATATCCGGCAGATCCCTCCCGATCCCCAGCATCTTCTCGATGGCCTTCTGCCCGCCGGCCAGCCCTTGTTTTTTGCAGAGGTATCGCAGGTCTATGGAATCATACTTTTCCCTCAGGTCCAGCCCCAGCCGTTTCCGTATGACCGGGAGGTCGAAACAATGCCCGTTGAAGGTGTACAATCCCCTCAGGTTCGGGCCCGCTGCCTCTCCGGGATCTTTTATGATCGGCTTCGGCAAAAGTCTGGATATTCGGGCCTTGGTTATATCCCTTCCTACTATCTGCTGGAATCCGGTGGATTCCGAATAAAATCCGAGGACGGTGATGTTTTGATGGAAATCGGTTTCGATATCCAAAAATAACGACATAATATCATCTCTTGTTCCTTGAATAATATCAGTTTTGGCTGGTCTCTGTCAATGTAAAAAGGGGCGGTTCCAGACCGCCCCTGAATGATTGATAATTTGATCGTCAGTGGCCCCCAAAGATCCCTTTCAGCTTATCTGCAGCCTTTTTCTTGAGTTCCTCGGCCTCCTTCCTGGCCTTGTCCTCGGCGGCTTTCTTGGCTTTGTCGGCTTCGGCCTGGGCCTGGGCTTTGGCCTTGTCCAGTTCCTCCTGAGCCTTGCCTTTGAGCCTGGCCTGGGCCATCTGGGTGTCCCAGCCGATGGAAGGCTTCTGGGCCGGGCCCTTCACCAAAAGGTCCAGCACCATCCTGCCGTCCTTGTCGGAGAACAGGCTGGTGGCCGAAGATCTGGCCCGCAGCTTGTCGGATTCCTCCTTGGTCAGTTTGATGGACACCCGGTAATCCAAAGTGCCGTCGAACCCGGAACTGCCGGTAAGGTTGGCATCGCCGAAACGGCTGTCCAGCTTCAGGTCATCCAGATACAACCTCTCATTCAAAATCCGGAATCCCGTGGACAGGCTCTTGAAGGTCAGGTCCTTGTCGCCGGTCAGTTTGGTGTATTCGAAGACCTTGGCCAGCAGGTCCCAGTTGATTATCTTCCCCTCGCCGGTCCTGGCGCTGCCGGAGCCTTTCAGGGTCTTTTTGATCAGGATGGTGTCCGGGGCCAGCCCCGAGAACTCGCCGTTAATATCCAGCTTGGTGAACATCCGGTCCTTGAACGGGGTCAGGGCGCTTAAAAAATCGTTGGCCTCCAGCTGGCTGGCCTGGGCTTTCAGCTGGTACTCGATCTTGGTGAGATCGTTCAGATCGGACCACAAACTGCCCAGCACCTTCCCGCTGTAAATCCCCACCTGGCCGTCCAGATTGAGTTTCCGGTCATTGATGGACAGGTTTCCGGCCAGGTTATCGTAATCTATCTTTAGGAATTTGATCTTGGCTATCCGTACCTTGCCGTCCATCAAAAAGTCCGGCAAAGGCGGCAGCACCGGAGGCGTCTGAACGGGGGCTTTCTTATCCGCCGTAGCCTTGGCGGAGGCGGAGGGAAGCGGCGGCAGCATCTCATCCAGGTCCAGCAGCGGCGAATTCAGGGCAAAGGTGATGACCGCCTTGCCCTGCTTGGGCAGGGCGATGGCCGGCTGGCCGGGCTTGGCGGCCGGCATTTCCGGAGCCAGGCTCAAAAAGTTCTTGACCTGGGCGGTTAACGACAGCGAGCTGCGGCCGATCTGGCAGGAGATGTCCGGAAGGTTGATAAGATTCTTGGTCAGCTGGATGGTGCCGTTCAGGTCGGTCACCGGCTTCATCAGGGCCTTGGTGGCCAGGGAGATCTTTTCGATGTCCACCCGGCCGTCCATGTTAAATGTATTGATATCATTGACTTTCCCGTCCACCTTGAAGTCGGCCTTGATCTTCCCTGCCAGGGTCAGGCCCTCTTCCAAAGGAACATATTCCTTGACCTCGCCCAGGTCGAAGTTGCCCTTGAAAGCCGCCTTGATGTAAGGATCCTCGAAATTCCTGACCAGGCAGGACATCTCGAAACCGGCCGTCCCCAGCTTGGCCGAGATCTTTTTGATGTCCAGGTCGTTCTCGGTGAAGGTGATTTCCCCGTTGACGTCGGATATGGATTTGGGCAGCATGGCGTATTTTATCCCGATGTTGCGCAGGCCCACCATGCCGTCCACCTTGGGCTTGGACTTGGGATCCTGGGGGTCTATCTGCCCGGTGATCTTAAGACCCAACTCCACCTTGCCGGTGGCATGGACATCCTTGGCCTGGGCCTTGAACTCCGGCGGGATGGCGGCGAAGATCTGCTTCATGTCGATGGCTGTGGTCTGCAGGGCCAGGTCCAGCACCGGCAGGCTGTCGAAGTCGGACACCGTGCCGGCCAGGGTCAGGGCAATGCCCTGGGGAGCCACGGTCAGGCGGTTGATGGTGACCACCGCTTTGGGCAGGTTGAGGCTGATGTCGTGGTCCACGTTGAGGTAGATGCGGCTGAGGCTGATGCCCGGCATGGTGGTCCTGATCTCCTTGACCTTGATCCAACCGGTGGTATGGATGTTCTCCAGCTTGGCATCGGCATCCAGCCGTAACTGCTCGTTTATGCCCAAAGCTTCGACCCGCATTTTAAGCTGTTTGTCTTCGAATATGAAACTGCCATCGTTGATCCTGAAGGATTGAACGGCGATGGACACCGGGCTGGAGCCCGGCGGCGGGGCCTTCTGGGAGGAATCGACCGGCACCGCCTTTATAAGGTCATCGAAATTGAAGGCGCCTTTGGTGCTTTTTTCTATCAGAATTGTAGGTTTATCGATGGTCAGGCTGGTGACCGCCAGCTGGCGTTTGAGCAGAGCCAGTAGATTTATTTTGAGGGTCACTGATTCGATAGAGACCATCGGCTGCTGGCCGAAATCCTGGGCATTGGCCAGTTCAATGCCCTTGAGCTGGACGCCCAGTCCGGTCCATACCTTAAGGGAGAAGCTTTCCACCTTGACCGGCCGCCCCACCGCCTGTTCGATCCTGGGCATCAGCAGGGCCCTCAGCTTGGCCGGGGGGAACATGATTTTTAAAGTGATCCCCGCAGCGATAAAGATGAAAACAAAGACCGCCAGGACGATCAATGATATCTTGAGAAATTTGTTCATTTTTTATACCTCGGATTTATATTTTGTTGACAAAGAAAAGATACCATAAACGTTGTTAAAAAACAAGCGGAAATTAAAACCGCCTCCGGAAAAACGGAAGCTGGTAATTTTACACGGTAGAATCCAAAGCCGGTCATTTTGTTCGGGCCAAAATGATCGGCCGGGGTATGGCCTGTCCGCCAATACCTGCACCATGCTAATGGCGGGGGGGCGGTCTGCGGCATCAGACATCGGATAAAAGAAATACGATTAATAACCGATCCTGGTATTTCGTATTCACGTTGATAAGCATTAGCTAGAGCGCCCCCAGGACTTCTCTTTGTTACTTTCTCTTGGTCACAAGAGAAAGTAAGACTAAGCCTGGATTCCTGTTTTCACAGGAATGACAATAAAAAAGCCCCGGTATAAAGCAGGGACTTATCCGGCGGATATTTAATCCCTCCCAACGGCTCCGAAACCGGGCAGGCTATACCGATAGACCTTGCATAAACGGCATTTCCCGAACATGATTTTTTCTTTTTCTTCGACCAGGATGTAGCCCGCCTTCTCCAGCACTCTGCAGGACCCGGTGTTCTTAACGGCCACGATCCCCAAAACCACAGGAAGCCCCAATTCCCCGACCGCCCAGCCACTCATGGCCCGAACCGCTTCCGTGGCATAGCCTTTTCCCTGAAGCTTTCCCTCTATGGCATATCCGATCTCCACGCTGTTCTCTGCCGGGCTTAATCCGACATGGCCGATCAGCTCCCCGGTTTGTTTCAACTCGACGCCTAGCACCAAGGGTTTTCTTTGGGGCGCCGGTTCGCCCGGGTATTGCTCGATCAGGAATTTTATCACCCTGGCCGATTCTGCTTCATCCTTATATACCTGGTCCGGGATCCAGAGTCGCAGGCCTTCCTCCCGACTCATTTGCAGCACCTTGCCGG